>DAIEHU010000051.1:3444-11765 GCA_027353395.1 Desulfobacteraceae bacterium | reverse complement strand
CAGTTGAAAATCCGTCCAGGGGCAGCCCTGATGCGCTACAATTTTTTCCATTAAAAAGTGGGATCGAAGCAGCATCTCCTTTGAAAAAACAACGTTGAATTCAAACCGCGTGGATGTGAAAAACGAACGGGCCAGGGCAAACGCCATTCGGATGTCAAATGTTGTATCATTCCGGCGGATCGCAAAATTTCTGGCGAAAAGATAAATGTTTTCAATCACATGGTTCAGCCGTTCCCTGAAAACAGCATCAAATACCGGCATCCGGAAATTGGAAATCAGAAAAACCGACACGTCCTTTACGTAATCGAAATCCTTGGACCGGTAGAGATCGATAAAATGAATTTTCTGGCTGGAATGATCATACAGGATGTTGTTGGCGTTGAAATCCCCGTGAATCAGAACCGTGAAGGGCGCCTGGATGCAGGATTCGATGATCCGGCATTGTTTTAATAATGCTTCGGTCGAATCAATTTTTTTATCCCCAAGCTGCTGCGCCCGGCGGAACGCGCCGGCATGAACCCGCAGGACATCTTCCTTTCGGTCCATAATCTGCTGAATATAATTGGTGTCCGCAGGAACGGGGGAAAGGGTGGTTTCCCAGATTTCCATCAAGGTCTGCTGAAGAACAAACAGGGCGTTGTCCACATACGACATATCCGAGGTCAGCGCCACTTCATCCAGCGTGCAGCCGGGAAGGTATTCCACCAGCAGGGAGGCGTTCTCATTCTCCTCGTGATAACCATAGACTTTTGCGACAAGGCCCGGAAAAATCCCGTTCCATCGCTCCAGACTGTCTTTTTCCGCAGATATTTTCCGGATAACACCTTCCTTGAAAATGCTGCCGTAAACATCAATCCCACCGCCGCCGTTTTCCTTCTGGCCGACACGGCCGATCCTGCACCCGGACCGGGTTCCCCATATGGACTGGAAATCAATTTCACTGATGGTTTCCTTGATGCCGGATTTTGAAAGCGTGGTCTGCAGGGCCTGAAACTGCTCGATTTTGATTTTTTCCCCGATAATACTGAAGATAAGGGCCTCCCCGATATTGAGCAGGGAATCCCCGATACGTTCGATATACCTGAAAATAAAAAGAATGGTGATGAGTTCAGGGATATGGATGCCTTTTTTGATCTCAAACATGAGCCGGTCGAAATTGGTTTTATACATCTGGTCCAGAACGTATTCCGTTTTGCAGATAATCAGCGCCCCTGTCAGGTTTCCGTCCCCCAGCACCGGAAGAATTTTTGACAAGGCCTTCAGAATCTCCGTCATCATGGCGTCATAATCATAATTTTGCAGCATCCGGTAGTTTTCCAGATAGCTCATCTGCCTCACGATATTGACGCAAAAATCGGCAATTCGTTCGAGGTTGACGGAGATGGTCTGAATGGAACGGATACGGTTAATATCTTTTTTCTGAAGCGATTTTTCGGAATGGATTATGGAAAAGCACTTGTTTTCAATAATGGTTTTGAGGTTGTCGATATAATCGTCTTTGGCGATGATGCCCTCGTATAGCTTGCGAGACGGCTGATTGATGAAATTAACCATGGAACGGGTCTGATTTTCAACCTCCATGGCGATAAATTTTAAATTTTCTTCCAGTCCTTCAAATGTAAGCATGTCGTTATGAGCTGACCTTAATGGTTTTATCAGGGTTTTTTAGTCCTATTTTCAAATCCTTCCAGGATATTTTGATGCCGAGTTCGTTTTTCACGCCGTCTTTTTTTTTTGCCTTCACGCTGAACCGGACCAGGGTATCCGGATGCAGAATGATTTCATCGGTGTCTGAAGACAGAACGATTTTCTTTTTTGCAAATCCGTCCAAAAGGGATTGCAGAAAGGACTGAATGCTGGTGTTGTCCTGGAATGAATCAAATTCAAATTTTTGATCGTTGCTCATGGTGCCTCCTTTTTAAGATATTATCCCAAAAGCCGGTTCCGGTATTCCCGGATGACCCCGGCCTTATCAATATTTCCGCAAATAAGCTGTTTGCAAACGCTGAAATCATTCCATGCCGGTTGCAGACCGATTTCCCGGCCCGCTTTCGCCGGATCCTGAAGTACCGGGTGCTTGACTTTTTCCGACATATGGGTGTCGTCCCCCATGAAAATCAGAAGTTGTTTCTGGCCGGAACGTCTGTTTTTATTGTTTTCATTTAAAACGGATATAAGAAACTCCGTGTATCTTCTGGATTGGGGATTCCATACCTCATAACCGTCCACATCATAGTTCGCCAGCAGGATGGGCCAGAACTGCTCGGGATGCGGGATGACGATGCCGGCATTCAATGATCTGGCTTCCTCGATCACTTCAGCCGTCTCATAAAAATACTGGTTTGAAAAATGGGCCTTTACGATTTGTTTGATGGCGGTCAGGTACAACTGGGCGCGATTAATCAGGCGATCTCCGTATGCCGGCCGGTATTCATCGAAAAAATTCCGGATCAGCTTGTTTTTCAGAACGTCTTCCGGAATATCTCCTGCATGAAGGTTCAGAAGGGTTTTTATTTTTTGGACAACAATTTTAACGAAGCGAACCATTCTCTGGCCGGAACCTGTGTCTTCGGCTGCCTTGCCGATCCATTCTTCATTCGGCGAGGTAATGGCATGGATATAGTCAAACAATTGGGAAGACCGGTATTTAAACGTATGCCGGAGCATGGATTTAAATACATCCGCATGCGCAAGGTTTTCGTTTTTAAAATGAATCAGCAGTTGCACCTTCTGGTTAAATCCGCTGGAATAGCAATCCACCTCGACGCCGGAAAATTCATTGCAGCTCATGAGGACATTATGCTGGGTCGGAATCAGCAGCGACTCACAGGCCCTGGGAAACATCGCGAAAACACGGCGCAGAATAAATTCAAAGGGAACGGATTCCGGATGCCAGTGAATCGCCAGAAGGGATTTTTCAAGCGGGTATATGGCGGCAGGGGAGGTTATTCGTTCCTGCTGCTCCGGGTTTAATTCAATGCTGGTGATTCTTGCAAAAATTTTTTCATCGCCTTCAGTAACTTCTTCAGGGATATTTTCCGGGGCTTTTGTGCCATTAAGTGAATTATTATTTTCATTGAGTTGCATATTTTCTCGATGGTTTTTCGGGATGCCGGGGTGGATATACAGCCCTTAAAAAGTAAACTTTCAAAATAAATAATATTATTATTATGACGCCCTTTCATGACGGTTCCGTTACATTTTGGTGAATATGACGGAAATAAGGAATTTCGGGTGCAATTTCTATTCTTGGCGAGTGTCGATATAATACCGGCTCCCCGGCAGGGTTTTAACCTTTTTCTTGACTTCCGACGCGACGGAAACCAGGTGGCCGTATGATTCAAACCGCCGGTTTTCAGAAGTCACCACGGCGATGGAAACCGACAGCAGGGGAAACCGTTCGGTCTGTCCGCTCCGGTTCTGGCTGATATAATATCCCTGCTTGAGAGTTGCCGGATCATGCAATTCCCGTATGCCCCGGTCAAAGCCGCTGATAATGCTGCCGCACAGACATTCCACCCCCCCGGCCCGGCAGATCGCGACAAAGTCATCTCCCCCCACATGGCCCACAAATCCGCCGGTTTCGTCCCATCGGGCCACGGCATCTTTAAGGAGTCCGGCAAGAAACCGGATGGCCTGATCACCTTTAACAAAACCGAAATTGTCGTTGAATGGCTTGAAAGTGTCCAGATCAATATACAATACGGCGAAAATCCGGTTTTGATTCAGACGGCGGACAATCTCCGCCTCAATGAGGTTGTTGCCCGGCAGCCCGGTGAGGGGGTTGGCCTGCATGGCGAGCTGGATTTTCTGTTCGGTGATGCCGTGAAGGAGCTGGTGGATTTCCACGATCCCGGCATAAGCCCCGTTTTTTACCACAATCACCGCGTCGTAAACCTCTTTTTGACTGCGTTTTAAAACCGTGCGCGCCACTTCCTCAAGCGGCGTATTCGATTCAAACACCAATGCGCTCTCCATGATTTTTTGGACCGGCTTGTTGGAAAACAGTGCATATCCATGGGGCTGCCCCAGTTTGTAATACATGGTGTTCTTTTGAATAATGCCCACCGGCCGGTTCCCTTCCACCACCGGCAGGGCGGATATCTTTTCCTCCCCGCTGAAATTTTCCATAACCGACGTCAGAATGCTTGAAACGTCAATGGGCCGGGCCTGATTCATCAACCCGCCGATTTCATTGGAGTGGAGGCCCGTCTTCAGGGGGGCCGGCATCTTGTTGACTTTTTTTTCGATCCACGATCGAACTGACTGTGTGCATACCTGAATCGTCTCGGAAGGCCGGCACAAATAAAATCCCTGGGCCAGATCGATTTTCATGTCCATCAATGTATCCAGTTCCTCGGCGGATTCGATGCCTTCGGCAACCACCAGGGAACCCATTTTCCGGCAAAAAGAAACGATAGCGTCCACAAGCAGTTGTTTTTTTGTGCTTTTATGGATATCAGAAATCAAAAACCGGTCAATTTTGATGATGTTCGGCTGTATCTGTGACAGCAGTTTCAACCGGGTAAACCCCGCCCCCAAATCATCCAGGGCGATTTTAAACCCTTTCCGGCGGAAAAATTCCACGGTTTCCACCAGACTGTCGTAGTCCTGAATATAAAACCTTTCCGTTAATTCAATGATGACCCGGTCTCTCATGCCGAATAATTCTTCATACAAATATGGAATATTGATGCGGGGGTCGGCCATCATCAATACGGATGGGCAGACATTTATTGCAACCGGGCAACCGGGATTCATTTTCCGGATCGCTTCCAGCACCCTTTCCCGGCTGCATTTTTCAAGGGAAGCGGTCAGATTGTGTTTACGCGCCGTCTGAAAAAGCGCTTCGATATTTTCAAACCCGTTATCTCCCGCTATGCGGCACAATGCTTCATAAGCGTATACCTTTCCGGTCATCAGATCGATAATCGGCTGAAATACCGTGGTGAGTCGATCATTTTCGATGATGTCGATCAATTCGTCCCGAAGCGGGTCGAGGGAAGAAACGGGCCGGAATCGGATCAGGGGATCCCGGCGGTCGCCGGATAGTTGCTGTGGGGCCGGTGATTGCATCAGTAACGTCATGGATCTCTCTCCTTTTATATCTAACCGTGAGTTCACGCCTTGCGTAGTTATAAAAGGAGAATATGACGGATTCGATACATTCCCCTGAAAAACAGGTGAAGATTTTGTAATCCATTTTCCACCGGTTGTTCACTCAAACGTCAAACAGGCAGCCTAATATTTCCTCCATCACGCACACAAACCCGCTGGATTGGAACATTGTTAATTCATTCACTTTTTATAATGACCGGCAAGTTAGAGAAGGAGGAACAATGAAAATCAACAGGCAAATCAATACGATTATCATTATCAGCATGGGATTTTTTTTAATCGCCAGCATTCTGTTATCCATGGTCTCGCTCAACAGCCTGAAAAATACCGAGATCGACAAAATGCGGGAGACGTTGCTGACGGAGCGGAAAAACAAGCTCACAGACGTGGTTCAGAACGCCTATTCGGTAATGGAGACGGCGAATTTTTATGAGCCCGCCCAGAATGCCATCGCCAATATGCGATTTGGCGAAAACAAGCAGAATTATTTTTTTATTGTGGATTATTCCGGAACGTTCTGGGTCAATCCCGCCCAACCGCAACTGGTCGGCAAGTCCGGCCTTGTCCTGAAGGATGCGCAGGGGAATAGTTTTATCCAGAGAATCATCAGTGAGGCAATGGTCAGGGGAGAGGGCTTCATTCAATACGGCGACATCAAACCCGGAACAACCGTGCCTTCCACCAAGCTGGTCCACTATAAACAGTTTAAAAACTGGGAGTGGGTTTTGTGCGCCGGTGAATATATTGATGATATTGACGCCATTGTTGCCGGTAATGCCCAAAAACTGCATGTTGCGATGGTGGGACAGCTCACCTGGCAAATCGTTTTCGGCCTGCTGGCGATGGCGTTGACGGTTGTTTTCAGCGGCCTGTTTTTTAATAAAAAACTGGTTCTCCCCATCCGTCAGTTGACCGAGGCCGTAGATAAAATAACCGGCGGCGATTTCGGAGGGGCCATCGATATTAAGGCCAGCCGGGAAATCAACCGTCTGGCCGAGGCCCTGATGCAGATGCAGGACAGTTTTACCGTTGCGTATAGACGGTTAAAAACACTGACCCTGGAAGCCAATCGCGGTCAGGCGGATGAGGAAGCGGAGGTTTTTGAATCCAGGGGAAAAACGAAATTCATGCTGAAAAACGCTGGCTAACGCATGATGAAATTATTTTTTATCATGACCATCATAATTTTTTTATAAGGAGGAATACACCCATGAAAGGAATTGCAAATTTGAGTCGCAGGTTAATGATTTTACTGATGGTTTCACTCATGGCGGCGGTGATGACCGCAACCCCGGCGGAGGCCTCGCAAATCACCATTACCGGGTCCACAACGGTCCAGCCCATTGCGGAGAGAATCGCCAAAGCATACATGGAATCGCATCGGGCTATGAAGGTCAGCGTTTCCGGCGGCGGTTCCGGAAACGGCATCAAAGCCATCATCGACGGTACTGCCGATATCGGCAACGCCTCGCGGTTTATCAAAGAACAGGAGATCGTCATGGCCTGCGGGAAATCGGTTTACCCGGTCCCGTTCCGCATCGCCTATGACTGCATTGTTCCGGTGGTGCATCCGGAAAATCCCGTCAAAAATCTGACCATTGAACAGTTGAAAGATATTTATCTCGGAAAAATCACCAACTGGTCGGCGGTCGGCGGCAGCGACCAGCCCATCCTGGTGGTGTCCAGAGACACGTCTTCCGGAACCTATGAGGTATGGGAAGATAAAGTCATGAAAAAAGAAGCGGTTTTTCCGGGAGTTCGCCTGGAGGATTCAAATGAGTCGGTGGTCAGGGCCGTGGCCTCCCAGAAAAATGCCGTTGGATATATCGGCCTTGGATATCTCCAGGATTCCGTAAAACCTGTGAGCGTCAACAGCATCAACGGTTCGGAAACCACGACCTTAAGCGGCGCCTATCCCCTCAGCCGCCCCCTGTTCATGTTCACCAAAGGATGGCCGTCCGGCGAATTGCTGGATTTCCTGAACTATGTGCTGGACCCTGCAAATGGTCAGAAACTGGTCAAAGCATCGGGTTTTGTGGCGCTGATCAATGCCGGCGCTTCCGATCAACTTTCGGCCGGTTCGGTAATTCAGCCCGGCGCAAATGACGAGGCGTTTGAGCCGCCGTCAACCATTCGAACGGCCCAGACTTATTTGAACACGCTGAATTATGATGCCGGACCGGTGGACGGCGTCAAGGGGCGAAAAACCATCAGCGCCGTCATGGCGTTTCAAAAAGCATACGGCTTGCCGGTGGATGGGCGGCTATCCGGTCAATTGATTGAAACTCTTTCCGATCAATATCGAAAGCTGCGGAAATGAAGTTAAAACACTGGTCTGCCAGCTACAGATACATAATGGACAATAGTTATCTTTTAAGCAGAAGAAAACGGCCATCTTGTTTTTAACACCAATAAAATACCGGAAAGGAGAAAAAACATGTTTGCTTTCAACTGGGGTGTTTATCAGAAAATGAACGCCGGGAAAAATGATACTTATGTTTGCGGCTGGCTGATCGAAAATCGCAATTTCCTGAGCGTGATCGAGGAAACGGCGCTGGTGAGAATTTTTAATAAACTTATAACGTTGGTCGACTTGATTGCCGAAGAACTGGATGAAAGGTATCGGGAAAATGGTTTTGCGGTTGATCAGGAAGCAAAAGTCAAAGAAAACGCGAAGCATCTCAGGCACATCTGCTACAATTTGCGGAGTTATGGATTCATGGATTAAAAGGTTGTCCGGGAGATGACGGGTTCCCGGCCGCTCATCCCCTTTTTCCAATTCACCGGAGGTTGAGCAGAAAAGACCGGGTTGACTGCTCCCGGGAAAACCGGCCGGCAAATTCAACGCATTTTTCCGAAGGGATAAGGAGCGCTTTTTGAGTACGGTGAGGAGGTTCGTATCCAGCACCCCGGCCCCGGAATCGCCGATGACCTCCATGGGGCCGGTGACAGGAAGAGCGGCCACGGGAACGCCGCAGGCCAGCGCCCCGCTCATGACCCGCCCAAACGTATCGGTGAGGCTCGGAAAGACGAACACGTCGGCGGCTGAATAATTCCGGGCCAGTTCTGCGCCATGTATCCGGACACCGGCAAACCTGACGTCCGGATACATGGCTTTTATGCGTTTCAACTCTAGGCCGTCACCCACCACATACTTGGTTCCTTCCATATCCAGGGACAGGTTCGCTTTGATGCTTTTTCCA
>DAIEHU010000051.1:0-3434 GCA_027353395.1 Desulfobacteraceae bacterium | reverse complement strand
AAGCATATAATAATATCAGCTTATTATCCTGCAAAAACTTTTTATCCCGAGGATAAAATATACTTTTGTCAACGCCTTGTTCCCCGCAACGCCGTATTTTTAACCCATTTAGAGACAGCTCCTTTTTAACGCTTTCTGTTGCGACCATCACGCAATGGGATCCGAATGGAAAGATCATTTAAAAAAACGCTGTGGGGCATTCTCCAAAATATACGCAATCGCATTTTTAACAATCAAGGCCTTTATCGTTTGTAACAAAATATTTTAAAATTCAACACTTATCTGTCACGGGCACCGGTTCGGTCCGGCGGTTTGATTCCATAGCCCCCAATCCACCGGAGCAGGTAAAATATGACAAAAAAGAAGTGGATTCGTCATAACATTGACATTTTACAAGATTAAATAAAATAGCGGGTTAGAATTTTTTTAACCGTTTTTTTGAATATACACAGGAGCACGCCATGAAAAAAATAGTGAACTCGTTGAATGACCGGTTTTTTCAAATGGTCCACGGCAACCGCCTGATTTACAATGCCTGCTGGGAAGATCCGGCCATTGACCGCAAGTTACTATCGCTTTCGCCGAAAAGCCGGATCGTCATGATCACCAGCGCCGGGTGCAACGCACTGGATTATCTGCTGGATGGCCCGGCCGAAATCCACGCAGTGGACACCAATTCTCGCCAGAATGCGCTGCTGGAACTCAAGATGTCGCTTATCAGAAGGGGGGATTACCAGGATTTTTTTGAGATGTTCGGCAAGGGCGCCCATCGGGATTACAAAAGCGTTTACAACTCAGTCCGGGAAGAGCTTGCGGGAGACGCGGAGCTGTATTGGGACAAAAAAATAAAATATTTTAAACCCGACAACAGCATCCGCCGGTCGTTTTATTATCACGGAACATCCGGCTGGGTGGCCTGGTTTTTCCGTATGTATATTTTCTATATTAAGAGGAAGACCGGGCGGCTCGTTCATGATCTGCTATCGGCTGAAACCATTGAGCAGCAGCAGGAGATTTATCAGCGGATCGATGCGGGCATCTGGGACGGTTTTAATCGCTGGCTCGTTCGCCAGCCCGTGCTGATGTCGCTGGTGGGCGTGCCGGGGCCGCAAATTCAACTCATTGATGAGACCTATCCCGGCGGACTTGGTGGTTACATAAGGGATAAGCTAAGGCATGTGTTTACGGCCGTTCCCATTAAGAACAACTATTTCTGGCGGGTGTATTTGATGGGCGCGTATCACGAGGATTGCTGCCCCAATTATCTGCAACCGGATAATTTCGAGAAACTCAGGCAAAACATCCATAAAATACAAACATATACATGTAAGTTGACGGATTTTCTCCGGGAAAACCCAGGGCTGTATTCGCATTATATCCTTCTGGATCATCAGGACTGGATGGCCGGCCATGCGCCGGATGCCCTTGAGGAGGAATGGGAGATGATCTTGCGGAGCAGCGGCTCGGGGACAAAGGTCTTATTCCGGTCCGCAGGCATTGATCACAGCTTTTTACCCCAGACCGCCAAATCCGCCTTGCGGTTCTCCCCCCGGCAGACGGAAACCCTTCATCTTCAGGACCGTGTCGGTACATACGGCAGCCTGCATTTCGCCGAGGTTGCATGAGACAATATCAATAGGTGCGCAAACGAAATTCTGAAATCCGAATTTAAAAAAATTTAAGGTCTAACGAATGTCCATCGCCATCGAACGCTATTATCAATTTCATGCCCGGATATATGACGCCACCCGGTGGAGTTTTCTATTCGGCCGCACCCAGTTGATAAAGCAAATCGCCCGCTATATCCATCCCAGCCGGATTCTGGAAATCGGGTGCGGCACAGGAAAAAATCTGGCCGCCTTATCGGAGCAATTTCCGGATGCCGAGCTAACGGGGCTGGATCTGTCAAAGGAGATGCTGGAGCGCGTTGAAAAACGATTATCCGGCTGCGGCAAAAAAGCGGCTCTGATCCACCGGGTGTATTCCCGGACGCTGAATCCGAAGCCGTCATTTGATCTGATTCTTTTCTCATATACCTTGTCCATGATCAACCCAGGCTATCGAGAGGTGATACAAAACGCCCGGCATGATCTGGTTCCCGGCGGTGTGATCGCAGTCGTTGATTTTTGTGACTCACGCGTTGCGCCGTTTGAATCCTGGATGAAAATAAATCATGTCCGGATGGACGGGCACCTTTTGCCTGAGCTGGTCAGGCAATTCAGGCCGGTTTGTGATGAGAAAATGACGGCGTATGGCGGGCTCTGGCGATATTTTATATTTATAGGGAAAAAATCAGGGAGGAAAGGGGGCCAAAAATGATTGAAAAAGAATCGAAACCCGCCATGAAACGCAAAAAAATTCAATTTGCGTTTCATGATGAAGATGCCGATTCAGTTTGTATTCCGGGGGATTTTAATGGCTGGAATGAAAAAAAACACGTCATGAAGCGGGACAGTCGGAATATCTGGCGTAAAACAGTGATGCTGCCGCCGGGAACCTATGAATACCGGTTTAAGGTGGACGACCGATGGGAAAATGATCCCCAAAACGAAAACGTCCGCATCAACTGCTTCGGCACCATCAACAATGTGCTGGAAATCAGTTGAATAGTTTCAACCTTTGGCGCAGGTAAAAAAATGGCCGGTTATATGTCAAAAACCAAAGAAAAAACTCATTTCACCCGTTAAAATTCCGGGTCAAAGCCTGCATAAAGCACTCGCAGTATAATGGCTGAGACTTCAAAATTCAACCTTCTGGTGTTTCACATTTTTGCCGGTGACGATGAACGCCACATGTTCGCCGATGTTGGTTGACTGGTCCCCCACCCGCTCCAGGCAACGGGAGACAATGATCGTCTGAACCGACCGCCGGGTATTGACCAGCCGTTTTTCTCCTTCCGGGGTATTTTGCACCATATTGTCGATCAGGGTCTGCAATACCACCATGTTCCAGTGGTCTGCGGAAATATCCATCTCCCGGATGCTTATCGCCAGTTTGGGATCTTCATCCGCAAATGACCGGATGGCCCGATCCAGCATGACGCCCGTCACTTCCATCAGCCGCTCCAGGGCGGGGATCGGGTCTAAGGCCGGATGCTGGCACAGAAACAGGGTACGCTCCGCGATATTGACCGCCTGGTCGGCGATGCGTTCCAGCTCGTTGCTGATCCGGGTGACGCCGAGAATAAACCGGAGATCCCGGGCCATGGGTTGTTCCAGTGCCAGCAGCTTCAGGGATATATTATCGATCTGCACCTCAATATTGTTGATGGTCTGATCGCCATCGATTACCTCCTGGGCAAGGTCTTCATTGCGGTCCAGAAATGATTTATTGGCGTTTAGAATGGCTCGCCGGGTCAGGGCCGCCATTTTTAAAAGCGTCATTTTCAGGTTTTCAAGCGAGTGGATAAAATGTTTTCTGTCTTCCATTGGTCT
>DAIEHU010000050.1:2891-11831 GCA_027353395.1 Desulfobacteraceae bacterium | reverse complement strand
CCGATGTCCAGCAGCCGGATAATCGAGGACGGCGCGTCGTTGGTGTGCAGGGTTGACAGCACCAGATGCCCGGTAAGCGCCGCTTGTACCGCGTTTTGCGCCGTATCCAGGTCCCTGAGTTCCCCAACCATGATGATATCCGGATCCTGACGCAGGATATTCCGGATAATGGTTGCAAAGGTGATGTTCACCGCCGGTTGAACGGCGATCTGATTAAATTCCTCGTGCACCATTTCAATGGGATCTTCGATGGTGGTGGTGTTGATTTCCGGTGTTGACAACCGCCTCAGCGTGGAATAGAGCGTCGTGGATTTGCCGCTGCCCGTAGGCCCGCATACCAGCACCAGACCATTCGGCCGGTTCACCATATAATTGTAGCGTTCCAGATCATGGGGCGTAAACCCCAATCGGGAAAGATCCTGAAATAAAATGTCCGGGTCCATGATCCGCATCACCACTTTTTCCCCGAACGCCACAGGCACGGTTGAAATACGGATTTCCACCTCCATGTCCCCTTTGGCGGTTTTGATCCGGCCATCCTGAGGCCGCCGCTTTTCCGCCATATCCAGACGGGACATGTTCTTAATCCGGCTGACCATGGGGGAATGCACTTTTTTGGGCAGCCGGTACACCGTATGCAGCACGCCGTCGATGCGCATCCGGATAAGCGATGCTTCCCGTTTGGGCTCGATATGGATATCACTGGCCCGCTGATCAAAGGCATAGCTGAACAAATGGTTGACGGCATTGACGATATGATGGTCATTGGCGGGCAATTCATCAACGGATTTCAGGCGCACATACTGTTCCAGGTTACCCAGATCATAACTAGGGCTGGAGAACTGATTTTCCGCCGCGGCAATGGAGCGTTTGAACCCGAAAAATTCATCAATCAGACGGATGATATCGGTTTTGGAGGTGACAATAAGAGTCACGGGCATCAGGCTGACCCGTCCGATATCTTCAACCACTTCCGGATTAAACGGATTGGAGGTCGCCACCACCAGTTTACCGCTATCCACTTCAATGGGCAGCACCAGGTGTTTCATGGCGAAACTGCGGGGAATGGTGGTGGTGACCAGATTTAAATCCAGCTTCAGCGGGTCGATCTTCCGGTAGGGTCTATCCCATGTTAAGGCCAGAGCCTTGAAAATGGCGTCTTCATCCAGTTCCAGTTCCGGCCGGTCCGCCCGGTTAAATTTAAAGGAAACAATGATATCGACAATGGTGGTGGGGTTGATGATCCGCACCCCCATTGGAATGACGGTGCCGCGCCGTGCTTTTTGCTTTTCGATATTTTCCCGGATTTTATCTTTTTTTTCAAATATTTCAACCGCCTGGACCTTGGTGATCAGTCCGTGCTGCACCAGGGCCACGCAAACCGATTTATCGGAAAACGGATGTTCAGCGCCATTCGCCATGTCATAATTTCCTTGCCTGAATAAAAAAGAGGATGATGGATACGCGCATCAACCATAGGATATGATGGAATTTTTATCAACAGGGGAATTGGGCGTTCTCTTGTGAAACACAAACTCCGTTTTTTATGATTTCATCACCCGCGATGGGAGTTTGATTTCGCGCAGAGGCGCTGAGGGCAATAAGCTTAAAGGATGCTCTCTCTTTGTCCCGGCGTTCCGCGGGAGAAAAAGAAACCGGCCTGATCCATATTTGATGCAATCGTAACAAGTCGCCGCTCCGGCACAGGCCGGGGTCCAGATAATTTATAACTATCTGAATATACTGGGTTACTGATTTCTACGGAATGACGAACCGTTTTGAATGTATTGTGCCGGGATAAAAAAAGGCTGGCAATGGCGCGATACGGACAGGAGACATCATAAAGCGCGGCTCTCCAAAAACAACCGGGAGACTGAATATTTCTCAGTATTCAGTCTCCCGTTAAAATCTTCACAGGTCGGAATCCTTTCCGCCGCTCGGTATTATTTGCCCATCTGGCTGTTATACGCTTTCAAATCCGCCTCGAATTCCTTGTTCCGTTGATGATATGTATCAATTTTCCGGTTCAGGTCCATGACTTTATCGTTGTATTCTTTCCGTTCGATGGCTGTTGCACTTTGGTCCGGCGGCGAGCCCAGCGCCTTCTTTTCCGTTTCGAGCGAATCAAAAGTTTGCCGCAATTCATCCCGTCTGGCGTTCAGTTCATTCAGTTTTTTCCATCCCTCACTTGTTTTTGAGGTATCCGCCGCCGGGCTGGCGGCCGTCGTTTCCTTCTCTGTCGCCGGATTACCGGCGGCGGCTTCCGGAGCCGATTCTTCAGATCCTTCCGTTGTCATCTCCGGCGGAGGGGCTTCGCTTTTAATGGATTCATATGTTTTCACTTCCGGCTGCTGGTCTTTCGGAATTACGGACGGATCATCCGTAAACCGGACCGTGCCGTCTTTGTCGGTATATTCATAATATTCGCCGAACGCGACCGACCCCAAAAGCAGTACAAGGGCTGCGGCAAGCAGCAATGAAAGCCGATTCATCTGTTTTTACCCTTTCCCCAGTAATAATGTTGATTAATGATGTTGACGACAAAGCGGGTATGTCCGGGCCATCCGTTGAAGGAAAAGCGGCCTATTTGCGGACGCTCTCGCAGGAAACAACCTTCCCTTCGTCGTTGACCTGGATGCCGACAAAATCGCCAACGCCGCAACTCACACTGGAATCTGGCGCGATCGAGAATTCATGATCATTGATGGTGATCCAGTTATCTCCTTTCGCGTTCACGGTTCCTTTTGCGAAATAATGCGTTTCCTTGGGCGCTTCCGGATGTACGGCGGGGGTGGTTGGGGTTACCGCCGGCGGCTGCTCTATCTCCTTGATTTTTATGGCGGAATCGCTATCAGCCCCTGCAAAACAATTGGATGCCCCAAGGCACCCCCCCAGGACCAGGACCAGGACAAGCATCCCCATCCAAACGGATGCTTTCATATTTTTCAGCACTTGCAACATGGGCGTCTCCCTCGATGAATGGTTAACGGCGGGTGAATCGGTTTCCCCGCCCCAATTGTGTTGCGGGGGGCGGTTTATCCCCGTCCCCCCGCATTTTTTGATCAGGCGTCTATTCTATAATTTGCCAGAATTGCGTTCCATGACGCTGCGTAAGATCTTCAAAACCGATCTCCCCCGCATCCGCATCCGGCGTATAGGCTTTGTCGTCCAAAATCGTAACATCCAGCAGCATGGTATTATATTCCTTGCCGATGGGGGTCTGCCCGTTGATCAAGTCGTTCGCGTCAATCTTCCCATCGCCGTTTGTGTCGAACTGGGGCAGTACTGGCCACCCGCCCGTGCAGGCGTCAAGCTCATAGAAGACAGACCTGCCGCCGGCCGAACAAACGGATTTTTCCGGAATATTGGCGATGAACAGAAAGACATTATTCCGGATCACCGGCCGGTGGAACATGCGTTCGCCCGAATCCGGCAAATCCACATACCAGCCCAGGGCGCTTCCGGTGTTTGCCTCCACATTATAATAAACCACTGGATTATTAGAAATAAACCGGTAAGTATCGCCGCCAGCGGTGGCCGTGGTCGTTGAAACCGTCTGCTGAACAAGATTGAGGGTCTTTCCGGCCTTTAATGAGGCATTTGCCAGGCTCCGGGTGGCGTCAAACGTTCCCAGGAACTTGTCCGCATCCCCGTCCGCAAGAGCGGTCTTGATCACCCAGTCCGGGCCCCAGTCATAAACCCCGTAAACCGACTGTTTGCTCACGTCAGCAAGGTCCGGAACGCCCAGATATTTGCCCGTGCCGAACACGATCAGATACCCTTTGCTGCCCGGCGGGTTGCATTTGCTCACGAACATGACGGCGGGCATATTGGTAATGGCCTGGATATTGCCGCTCGGTCCCGTCACGGTGATCAGGGGTTTTGGCGTGGCGCCGTCCTTGAACGCGATTTTCCAGTCCGAAACCGCGGCCCCGGTGAGATCGAATTTCCACATATTGCCTTTAAGGTCTCCGGCATACGCATAATCAATCACCCCGTTTCCGTCCGGGTCGATAATGGCCGGGGAACTCAGGCCGTTGCATCCGCCCACGCCGGTGTCCAGCTTGGCCAGAACCGCGCCCGTAAGGGCGTTAAACACATACAAAATGGCATGGCCGTTATCGCTGTCATATCCGTTCCCCGTGACCACCACCCAGCCTGCCGCTTCCGTTTTTACGATGGACGCGTAACTATAGGTATATCCCAGATCCGGGTCCGTATTGCCCGCGCCGGGGTATTCCCACAATCCCACCTTGGAATAATCCGCCTCGCCCATGGGAGCGGACACATCCAGCATGAACAGGCCCTTATGGCCTTTTCCCATGGGGCATACCAGCAGTGTCTGGGTGCCCGTGTTCGTCACGGACGGCGTATTGTCGATAAAATACTGGTGCTGATATTGCGGATAGGCCAGTTTCGGCAGATCATAGTACAGCATGTTGGGCACATACGCCCCCAGCTCCACGCCGGTTTCGGAATGAAACGCATGAACCATGCCGTCGTTGGAGCCCACATACAGAACCCGGTTGTAATATTCGGCTTCCGAATGCACGATATCGCCGAGAACGCTGACCCGGGTTCTGAAAGGGCCGCCATTGGTCTGCTCTTTGCTCCTGTCGCCCGCGATATACTTGACCACATTCTGGGCGTCCGTGTCGTCAACGGTTCCGAATGCGTAACTTGCGGTGGTGCCGAACGCATAGGTGAGACCGTCCTTCAGCCGGGTCATCTGGTCTGGTGTCATGGAGGCGGAATCAAACTTGATTCCGGCGGACCCGTTAAACGAGTAGATTTTTCGGGTGGTATAGTCCGTCACCTTGGCCAGTTCTTTCGCGGCGGACCACACGGATGTGGTCGTATCCACGGCCCCGGTGTTCACGTCGATGTTATACGCGTTAATATCCCCGGACCATTTGCCGGTCATGTATTCCCCTCGATACAGCTTGGACCCGATCTGGCGCTGCACCGAGTTGGTGGAAACCGCGGCGGATGATCCGAGCCGCGCCTCGATATTGGCCTTGATTTTCATGAGCGCATCCACCAGTTCCTGGGGATTGCCCGCGTTCAAGAACATGCCCCGGCCATTGACCGTGGCATGATACAGGTCATCAATGGTGGTGGATGTGGAATCCACCGGGAAAGGCCATGTCCCGCACGACTGGCCCACGCCGGTGGCGCTCGGGCAATGCACCCATGTTGACGAATTCGGGTCAATGGTGCCGTGGGTGCCGAAACTTAAGGCATAGGTCACCACATGCTGCGCATTGTTCTGATCCCACTCATTGGTGGGAACATTATTTGTCAGAATGGTGTCCGGCTTGAGATCCCGCTCATAAAAATGCATGGAAATATCGGCCAGGGTGCCGGAATACGTATCTCCATACTCCCCGCCATCCCACTGGCTCGAGTTATCCCCGTCATAGTTCCCGACATTGCTGGCGGTGTTGGAGTTATACCATCCATCGGTCATGGCGATCATGAACGCCTGCTGGCAATTGCCACCATTGGCCTGGTTAAGGTAGGGGTAGGAATCCACGTCGCTGTATCCGCCGTCCGTGAAATATTTCAGATCAGCCGCATTAATCAGGGCGTTGTTGGTCCCTTCAAAATAGGCGCCGACCTTCATGAATCCGTCTTTCAGGGGCGTTCCGCCGCTGGGATCGGCCAGATTGTAAATATTGTTCAGCGCCAGCAGGGTATCGTCCCTGTTCAGCACCTTGGCATCGCGTATGGCCCGGAGCGCGTAAAAATCCCGGGAGGGAACGGCGGTGAACCCGAAATAGATATTGCCCATCCGGGTCACCAGGGTGCCCACCGCGTACTTGGACACAAGGTTGCGGCTCCGGGCGAACTGGAACCAGTTAGCGAAATTCTGACGCTCCTGGGCGTAGGTTTTGCCGCTGACAATGCCCACGGCCTGGGCGTCTGCCGGACTCACTTCCGCGAGTTCGCCGTCTTCCACCTTGTCATTGCCATTGCTGTCGGTAACCTTGTAATATTTGATGGCACCGTCGAGGTTCACCAGATACGTATTGCCATCACTCCCTTTTACAAAATAATGGGCCATGACGACATTCAGCGCCGTACCGGAGGAAAGCAGCGAAGACGGCAGAAACGCCACCGCGTCCGCGGAAATAAACCTGTCCGTACTATCGAAAAGATAATCATTCAATTGCACCACACCGGTATTGGAATGACCAAAGTCAATATTGGCCTTTAACAGCGACCATGGCGATGAAGCGTCACCCGAATGATTTTCCTGATTCTCGGTAATCACGGTGCCATCAACCGTGTAATTGACGGTTTTGGAAGAGTAGGAACCAAAAGACACCCATCGGACATAGGCATTATATTTCGAGTTGGAAGTAAGATTTTCCGCTGTCCAGGAAGCGGTATAATGACTGTTCAGATAACCGGAATACAGAAAATTACTGCCTTGAAACGCGCCCCAACCTGTATAATCCCAGGGCACCCAGTTGGGGGAGCCAGTGAAATACTTGTTCGACGTACCGGTGGTAAACGTCGGCCTCAGTTCGATGGCGTCCACGCTGATGGAAGCGCCGGATTTGGCATCTGTGAAATTGAGTTCCACCTTGCCCGCGCCAGTTCCTGCGTTGAAATCATAGCTGCCCAGAGACACCCATGCCTGCGTCGGTCCGCCATTGATGCGTTGACTGATGGTTTGCACGGTGCTTACACCCTGATGGGTGATGGTGTAATTGGCTTTCGCCGTTCGGGTGGAATATTTGGAAACACTGGCGATCACTTCATAATTACCCGCAACCGCCACATCAAACGTCCAGGTGGCCTTGACCGGCAGAGGATTGGTGTCCCCGTAATAATTCATGTAATCCCCGTGATAGTAGTCGCCCTGATCTGAAAATCTGTTCCAGCGCCACACATCCCCTGTAAAGGAAAACCCAGGCTCATCCGTACCGTCGCCCTCATCATCCACATAAATGGGACTCACGGACTTACTGTCGGTATTGTCAACGATAATGCCCTTGGTGTTGATCAGATCATCGAGATTTGTGGACCCGCCCACCGAAAGCGTCTTCCATATACCGCTCAAGTTAAAGGTAGTGGATGACTTGACCACATCCGTAAGGGGATTGTCCGGGTCCGCCTGGGGCGCGCAGGCGGGAATGGATGCCACATGCGCGACTTTGGTCCAGGACGGCCAGGGCTCATACTGAACCGATGGGTTGTAATAAATCGTGTTGTATCCGGACCACTGGGATTTCCAGTACATTTCATCGCCCGATCCCTGGAGCGTGGGGAGATCATTGCTTCCGTAATCGGGATCATAGAGAAAACAGTATCCGTAATAGGTGTTCTGGCTGGGGGTATGAAACGAGCCTTCGGTTTCCGGCGTCATGACCGTAAACTTCATGCTTCCGGAATTGTCATACATGAACATGATCATGCCCGGCGCGCCCATGCTCTGGATCTCCAGGGGCTGATCGGCCAGATTCATGCACCCGGCCATGATACTGCCGGATGACCCCGCCAACAATACCAGCGAGGAAATAAATGCCGCCATCCAGAACGGAAGCGTTTTCCAGGCCTGTTTTTTTATGTGTGCGTTTCTTATCTGCATATGTCACCTGCCTTTTCTTGCCGGTTTGGTTAAAACATGTATTGCTGAAAATCCCTCGAACAATGATGATGAAACCGTAAAAAGTCGATTTTCTCCTTTTTCCGTCATTCCGGCGCAGGCCGGAATCCAGTATATTCAATAAGTTCTGGATGCCGGAGCCGTCATTCCGGACCCCGATCCGGGACCGGCATGACGAGTTGCGGACTTTTTACGAGATCATCAATGATGAAAACCGCAATCAGCCAAATTGCTTTTGGACTCCCACGATCAAACGGATGATGCCATAGTCCGGAGATAAATATTCCACAAGGAGATCGGCTTTTTTGATGGTCGGCACCCCCGGCTGATTCACCGCGATGCTCTCGCCGCCCTCGGTTACATAATCCCAGCCCACCAGGGCGTAGCGGATGGGAGAAAGTTCCGGATGAGCGGCGTCATATACGTATCCCCGCTGGGTGAGCACATCGATATCATTTGTTGTAACGGAATCCGGCACCGTTGAGTTGGCTGCCGTCAGGATGGGGCCCACATGCGCCCGGTTGTACCAGGCGGCGAGGTTGCCGGAAGTCCGCCACAAGTCCTTGTCAAGAACCCAGTTAAAATGCCCGGGCATATCCGGCATGATCTGGTCCGGCTTCAAAAAGGCCGTGGGGTCGGCGGGATCGGCATATTCAACATCATTCACCCGCTGATAGGCCTCGGTGGCCACGGAGTCGACCATGTGCAGGTTCTCCTTGCGGAGGCTGGAGTTGCGCACGATAAAATTTTCCATGACCGTCGTATTGGTGGAAGCGATGCCGATGATGGACATGAGCGTCAGCAACATCAGCACAATCACAATCATCGAGCCGTTTTCATCCATGGCGGCGATGTGACGGGGAAACCGGTTTTTCATTCATCTTTCTCCTTAACGCGATGACGCCGGGATATCCTCCTGGCATGTTTGATTATATGGCCTTGCCGCAGAATTTGGCGAACTCGATCTCAGCCAGGGTGTCCCCGGCATTGTTATTCGGCGTGACCCAGACATGAATCGTCATGGAACGCATCACAATTTTGGCTGGATCTAAAACGCCTATGGGATATCCCGGCAAGGGCTCATTATGCGTTACTCTCCACCTCACCGTATATGGGCTGTTGGCTACTGGTAAATAACCGTCACCCGCCTGGGGATGTTCGCCCGCTCTTAGATCCGGCAGAATATCAAAGGGCTCTATGCCATGAACGCCGTCCAGATCCCGGGTTTTGTCATAAAACACCAGGGACCGGAGCCATTCCGCCTGATCTTCCGCCAGGGCCATGGCTTCCGTGGTTCTGCGGGCGGAATTAGTCGTGTTCAT
>DAIEHU010000050.1:0-2881 GCA_027353395.1 Desulfobacteraceae bacterium | reverse complement strand
GGGCGGCAGCGTCAGGCGGAATCCCGCATAATTGTAAACGCAGGTGAAGGCGCCCATTTCCAGAAAGCCGATGGCGAAGATGGCGATGGCGACGAGGACTTCAATCATGGTGAATCCGCCATTGTTTTTCATCATTTCTTTTTTTTGCGGTGCATGTACACTCACGGCAGACGCTCCTTATTTTTCTGATCTTTTTCTGGATAACCGCCAGGCAGGAAACCCGGCTTTAATATCACAATCCGGGCTATAGATTCCGGCAGTCAACGGTCTCGCTCAACTGAAAACGCCGGGCCGTATCCCCCGGTGCGGTATAAATCGCGACGCCCTGAAGGTTTCTGTAGACGGTATTGTTTGTATAAGACCGCAAAAGCCCCGGATTGGCGACGCCCGTGTCGGCGGACCGGATCACGATGCTCACCTGAATCGCATTGATACGGTTGCGGTCAGCCGCCGTCGCCGGTACAAACGGGGTGTCGTTCACATCCAGGTATACGAAGTTCAGGGCGTCGCATTGAAGGTCAACACCATGCAGGGGGTCAAGAGCGCCATTATCAACCGCCCTCCCCAGGTTGCCTCCCGTATTGATGGCATACTGGACACGCTCACCGGGACCGATGACGCCATCCGGCTGACCCTGGGCGCCGCCGCCGATATCCATGGTCATAAGAAGACTGTTAGCACTTGCGGCCTCAATCGTCGCTCCCGAGCTGCCGTCAGGGTCGCACCCGGCCATGCGGATATCGGAAGCAATCAAATCAATGGCTGCACGCAGGTTCTGCGTCATCGCCAGGGAGATATCCTGGGACACCTGGCCCCGCACCTGGGCTTCAAACGCCGCATACATGGCGGCGGCGACAATGCCCACCATGGCCATGACAATCATGAGTTCAATCAGGGTAAAACCGGCGGATTGCTTGTTTTCTCTATTTGACAGCATCCTGTTCTCCTTGCATCTGTTTGTCTGAATGGATCCGGCTTAATCGATTAATCGATCCGGGTGATTCCGGTTGCCGCCACGATCACTAGCAGTTGTCTTCCCGATGAATTGGTGAGGGTGACCGTGCCGCCGACATTATCGGTCAGCATTCCCCGGCTGTTGTAGACGATTGTGCCGCCAGTGAAATTGGTGGTCATGGCGACTCCCGGCCGCAGCGCCAGGAACTCTTGCCTGGGAGGAATGTTCGCGGCGGCGCGATTTATCTGGTTTGATTGAATTTCCTTGCCGTGAATCGTGGGATCAAACGTGAGCGTGACCGATGAATTCCCCTTGACGGCCTGGAGCCGTGCCCCATTGATAAAGGATTGAATATCTCTGGCCATGCTGCTTAACTGCTGGTTGCTGCGCCACGCGATCATATTCGGAATGGCGATGGCGGAAAGGATGCCTATTATTGCGATTACCGTCATCATCTCCATCAAGGTGAACCCGGCGTCTTTTTTCATTCTGATTCCTCCGCAAAAGTTAATTACCGCCATATATCAATACAATTTATGTGCCATAATTTCCGGCGTCATGGTCAGGGATGGGCGAATGCGCCTCTTAAAAACACAACCGGCTGGAATCAAAGAATATATAAATAAATACGAGGGAAAGGCGGTTCTCTATAATGGCGAAACCGGTGCGGCAAATCCATATATTGATGCGGGGGAACTATTAAAATTTTTAATAGGAGATAAACTTATTTAATAGGGACGGCGAACCGGAAGGGCGTAAAGCCCGCCTCCGCGATACGACAGGCGATGGCGGGTTTCTCTTCCATAATGGAATGAATCATGGTTTGAAGCTGAACAATTTCAATTCTTTTATCATTTTAAAATGTTTGGTATTGCTTGAAGCAAGAGGAAGATTGTTTTCCACAGCCGTGGCCGCGATGACGGCGTCTCCGGATCGCAGACCGCTGGCCAGGGTGTATTCCTCAATATAAATGGATGCGCGATGACCAATATTTTCGGTAAATGGAAGGACAAGAAATCCGAATGACGCTAAAAAGTCCTTAATGTATTTATGCTGATTCTTATTCGCGGCGCACTGTAGAAGTTCCATGTACGTTTGAACGGAAAGGCACCGCTCCGCTGAATTTTCCATAAGCGTCAAGGCCTTGTCATTAGCCCTTTGCGCCCAGATGAAAATGTCGGTATCAAATATCATTATACCTCTATTTCGCTGTATCTGGCTTTCCGCAAATCGTCCATCTCTTCCTGCACCGATTTCCCGGTATCCTGGGAGGACATGCCAAAGAAAGGGTGATCCTTCATTCTCAGGGAAGGATCATGCCCCGCCGGTACGATAATCCCTTTCACTTTGCCCCGGTAGAGAACCGTTACTTTTTCATTTCGGTCAAGGGCCTTGAGAACATCATTCATTTTATATCTTAAATCGACCACGCTGGCTTTCATTGAAATATCTCCTTTCTAAATGTCTATAGTAACTATACACTCAAAATAGGTAAGATCAATCATTTTATAAACCAGAAACGATTATCGAACACAAACGCGGTTCTTTCAATGCAGGGCGGTTTTCTTATCCGCGTTTGTAAAAACCGGCGCGGTTATGAAAAATATCCCACCGCATTTTCAAAAATCCGGATGCCGGTCACCGGCAGATCGTCAGGGGAAAGCCGGCCGCGCCGGATCAATTCCTTCCGGTAATGCCACTGGGGATGGTTGGCGGGATGATTGAAGGCTTCCGGGTGAGGCATGAGGCCGAACACGCGGCCCGTGGGATCGCAGACACCCGCGATATCCATCATTGCGCCATTGGGATTAAAAGGAAATTTCCGGTTCGCCAAGGCTCCGTCCGGCAGGGCATATTGGCACACGATCTGATGGCTTGCCGCCAGCCGGCGGATCACCGCGTCATCGGCCACGAATTTGCCTTCGC
>DAIEHU010000004.1 GCA_027353395.1 Desulfobacteraceae bacterium | reverse complement strand
TGCGCCTGGGGCTCCAGTTCCGTCATTTCGGGATCCAGGGACAGCAGTACGCGTCCGCCGGTTCCGGCAAGGATGATATTATCGTAGCTTTTGTATCCTTCTTGAAGCGTCTTGAAACGTTCTTTTATAGCCATTTTCATCGCGGTGCCATCAGCTGGAGCCTTAAGCCACGCGATCACATCCGCCCGGATGATCCCCGTCGAACGTATGCGGGCGTCCGCCTCCCGTTCCTGCCGCCAGGCGGCGATTTCCTGAGTTTTAAGATCTGCAATGGCTTTCAATTCATCGTATTTTTGGGCCTCGACGACGTTTGCCTCATGGTGGTAAAAGCCATAGCCGCCCACGATAAAACAGAGGATCAGAACGCCGGACAGAATGAAGAACGCCGCCTTGGAAGGAAAAGATGGCTGTGTTATCTGATGATCCATGGGGAATACCTTGATTTATTTAATTCAGCGTCATCTCATTGTTCCGGAACAGTTCACAGCATGTCTCAACCACTTCCGGATCAAAACTCCGGCCCTTGTTTTTGACGATTTCATCCAGCGCGACATCAATGCCAAGCGCGGACCGGTAGGGCCGATGGGAAGCCATTGCCTCCACCACATCGGTGACCGCAAGGATTTTTGACTCCATGAGAATTTGATCTCCAGCCAGTCCTTGCGGATATCCCGAACCGTCTATGCGTTCATGGTGCTGATAAACCATTTTGGCAAGCGGATAAGGGAAATCAATCTCCTTTAAAATTCTGTATCCGGTCAGCGGGTGCTCCTTGATGATTTCGAACTCCGCTTTTGACAGCCGGGTCGGCTTGCAGAGAATTTCCGCCGGGACGGAAATTTTGCCGATATCATGAATCATGCCGGCCATTTTGAGGTATTCTATCCGTTCATCGTTAAAACCCATTTTTTGGGCAATGGCTGCCGAAATACTCGCCACGCGCTGCTGATGCCCGGCGGTGTATGGATCTCTTGATTCCAAGGCCAGCGACATGGCTTTTACCGTGTTGGTCAAGATGCGGTTCAACCGGTCATTGGCATCCAGCAGATCCTGGGTCTGGTCATTGATGATGGATTCAAGGTTCTGGACTTCAAATTGGCTTTGGAGATCCAGGGCTCTTCGCCGGAGGGCATTGGCGACACTGATCAATACCTGATTTTTCTGGAAGGGTTTCACAAGAAAATCAATGGCGCCTTTCAATATGGCCGATTTTGCGGTCTGATTGTCCGTATGGCCGGAAATCAGAAGGGTCGCCAGGTGCGGGTGCAGGGTTTTAATCTCTTCCAATAACTCTATTCCCGATTTTCCGGGCATTTGCACATCGCTGATGATGAGGTCAAATTTTTTTACGGATAAGAGAATGACTGCTTTTTCAGCATCTTCGGCGAGTTCACAATCATATCCTTCCCTTTCCAGTATCTGTTTCAGCAAGTTCCGGATGGATTGTTCATCATCCACGATCAGGATTTTTTGGCTTTTAGTGGTGGTTTTGCCGGATTTCTCCGTATGCGTTTTTTCCATGACAGGCGTTCTCCTTGGATATTATTCGGTTAAACGAGCAAGTCCAGATATGCCGTAACGTCCGTGTGTTTTGCGATTTCCATCACGGTTGATTCGTCCAGAAGGTCTTCAAACTGGATGTGAACCGAGCATTCTCCATGGGGAAAAAATTTCAAAGACACGACCTTGCCGGTTTTTTTTAATTCATACGATAACGAATATTTTTGATACGCCGAGGTTATCTGAACCTTGCTGTTGTGAAGATTCGCCGCATCGCCGATCTGGATATGGTTCATGATATAACAGAGTCCGCCGGAGGACAGATCCACAATCCGGATGTCGGAAATGTCCTTTAACAGATTCCCGTTTTGATCGATTCGCTGCACGTGGCCCGTCAGATTCGCTTTATATCGCTCATGGGCCCGACGCGCCGGAGGCGCGGGTGCGTTCTGGAAATAATTGATTTTTTTGGAGTCGCAATACGCGCATAATTTGGCTTCGATCGTATGATGGCCGGTCAGTATTTTTTGATAGGCATCTTTATCCAGGTAGCTGATCACCGATTCTTCGACAGCGACCAGGTTTGTGGTGTGATTGGTAAATGTGAAGAATGCCTCGATGCCCGTGACGTCGCCTTTTTTCAAAGTGGTGATGACGACATTTTTTTTTAGCTCATAGTCAAAATATTTTAACTTCAAAGAGCCTGTCTGAATAAAATACAATCGGTTATCACAGCTCCCCTGTTGAAAAACCGGTTGATTGGGTTTTGCGATAAATGTTTTAAGCGCATAATAAAAGGCCGCGGCTTCGCTGGTGTTGAATTTATTAAACAGATCCGCCCAGGGCTTGATGAGTCTCGGGTCCATGCTTTCGGCTTTTTTCTGCTCAATGATCTCGCCGGATTTGACAATTGCCCTGACCGCCTTGGGCGATGCTTTGATCAGCTCTTCCCGGAGTCTTTCCGCTTTTGCAAAATTTTTCTGGTTTGCATATTGCGCAATTCCATTCAGCAGCGTTCTTACAAGCAGATCGCCATTGTCTTCATCAGGCGATCCCGTATTGTTGTTAATCGATGTTTTTTTATCCATGTCCAGGATATTATCAGCAGAAAAAGAATTTGGCAAACCGAATGAGCTTTCAGTTATTCCGCGCCGGAAAAGATCCACGCGGATGAGAAAATCCGCATTTATTATGTGTACATCATTAACCTGCAACCCATGGCGTATTTCAGGAATTCCTCGGCAGTCTGGATGATGACGCCGTCGATGAAATCTTTTTGAGTGAAGCCCATCATGTCCGTCGTCATTTTACAGGCGACAAACCTGACCCCTTCGATAGCGGCCATTTCCTGGAGATCCGGGAGATTCGGAATATTGGCTTTTTCCATTTTCCCTTTCATCATCCATGTGGCGATGGCGGACATGCCGGGGATCGCGCCCATAAAGCCGGGCGGCTGGAATTTGGCTTTGTCTATCCAGCCCTTGCGGATGACGTTCAATCCCATGAACGTATAGAATATTGATGCCTCCATGCCCAGCCGCCGCGCGTTGATGCCCAGGGTCAGCCCAGGATACGCCCCGTCCAGGGTGTCTTTGGAGGTGATGAATGCAGCCGATTGTTTTGGGTTCTGATTTTCCATCGCGATGTTTCCTTTTTGAATAGTGTTGGATAAAAATTACAGACCTGCCAGATACTTGAAATTTTTTCCCAGTATTCCTTCTTTTGCCGTTGCCGGAACCGGCAGACGGTCGATTTCGGCCAGGATCGCGCCATGATCATAGCCGTGGCCGGCCGCATCCGGATATCCGAAAGGCCCGTCCGTTCCATACAGGCATTTGTCAGGCCCCAGGGCGGCGACGGCGGCCCGGCGCAAAGGCTCATCCAGATAGGGGCTCGACAGATCGACATACACATTTTTCAACGGTTTGATATGATCCCACAGCCGTTGATAGTGGGGGATTCCGGCGTGGGCGTAAATGAGTTTCAAATCCGGATGCCGGCTGGGCAGATAGCGGTAATCGCCGTTATCCTTTTTGCCGCCCAGATGAATCAGGAGGGGCAGGCTTTTTTGAACACAAAAGGCCGCCGCGTCATCGAGTTTTTCAACCGGATACCGGTGCCAGAAAGGATGGCATTTGACGCCGATCCAGCCGGGAATGGCCAGGTGCTTTTCCAACTCCGCCACCGCATCCTGTTTGGCGGGGTTGATGAAACACCATCCGTAAAACCGGTCCGGATGGGACATGATGGCTTCGGCCACCAGCCGGTTGTCCGGAAGCGCATCAATGGCGTATGTCTTGCCGAGGATGGTGAACTTGCCGTTTTTGGTGACGGTGCTCTCATAAGCCAAAAGCCCCAGCCGGTGCCAGAAACCCGTGAGCAGTTTCCTGACCAGCCGGGCCAGGCTTTCGGCCACTCCTTCCACATGAAAGGGGGCCACCATGGGCGCGATCAGGGCGATGCGGTCAATATGGTGGTGATCCATCTGGGCCAGCAGACGGTCCAGCGTTTCCATGCGTTCATCCAGGTGATAATGCATGTCAATGATCATGGGCGTATCTCCTTGGGCAGGTTAGCGGTGTGGGTATTTTCAGTATTGCATAATACAAACGCATGTTCAATGGCGTTTTCCAGCCGCCGTCAGAATCGGAATATTTCTTGAAAAGACCGATCAACGGGATTAGCATCATGTCGCATGTGAAAGACGGCTCAACATGCCATGACTTATGAATAATTTTCACTGCAGAGACGCCGGGAGCGCAAAGATCATAGCGTTGTAATCCTTTGCGGATTTCGCGCCTTTCCATGATGGTATAATTAATGAACTATTTATATTTAAAGGATAATTAATGAATTTTCTGATCATCGGCGGGGATGCTGCGGGAATGAGCGCCGCCAGCCGGGCCAAACGCAACCTGCCGGAGCTGAATGTCACGGTTCTGGAAAAATCCCATGATGTTTCCTACAGCGCTTGCGGCATGCCCTATAATATAGCGGATGCGGAGCGCAACATGGATGACCTGGTGGCTCGTCCGGCCTCTGTTTTCAGGGAAAAACAGGGCATCAACCTGCTCACCGGGCATTTGGCGGAATCCATCTCCCCCTTGGACCAGACGGTGTCCGGTGTTTCAGGCCAGGGCCAGCCGTTTTCGTTTCCCTATGACAGGCTGTTAATCGCAACTGGCGGGGCCCCTATTGTTCCGGATATTCCGGGGAAAAGCCTTCCCGGCGTGATGGCGCTGAAAAGCCTTGATCATGGCCGGAAACTGAAAGCCTATATCGCCAATCAGAATGTCAAACGAGTGGTGATTGTCGGCATGGGATTTATCGCGCTGGAAATGTGCGAAGCGCTCAGAACGCGCGCCATTCAAGTAGATATAATCAAACCCGGACCGGTATTTTTGCCATGGATGGATGCGGCGCTCGCGGATATTGTCCAAAAAGAAGTCGTATCCCATGGCGTCGAACTGCATTTTGGCCATGACGTGGAACAGGTGGATTCCTGCGCCGGCAGGCTGAGGGCTTCGAGCCCCAGCCTTTCTCTGGATGCCGATATGGTGCTGTTTGCCATCGGCATAAAACCAAACAGTGAAATTGCTGCCAAAGCAGGCGCTGCTTTGGGCCCCCAGCAGGCCATCGCCGTGGATAAACTGTTGCAAACGTCAATTCCCAATATTTACGCCGCCGGCGATTGCGCGGATGCATTTCATGTCGTGACCGGCCAAAAAACATGGATACCGCTTGCACTTCGGGCAAACCGGGGAGGGTGGGCGGTTGCAGACACCATCACCGGAAAACCGGCGGAGTTGCCGGGAGTCTGCGGAACGGCCGTGGTAAAAGTATTTGACTGTGAAATCGCACGCACCGGCCTTAACGAAAAAGAGTCAAAACATGCCGGTTTTCTTCCGGTATCTGAAACCATCAAAGCGCGATCCCGCGCCCATTCCCATCCCGGAGCATCCGATATATGGGTTCACATGGTTGCGGATCAAAAATCCGGCCGTCTGCTGGGGGTTCAGATGGTGGGCAGAGAAGGGGTTGCTCACCGAATCAATGCCGTAGCTGTGGCATTGCACAACAAGATGACTATCGAACAGTTTGCGCAGAGCGATTTGGCCTACGCCCCGCCGTTTGGGCCTGTGTGGGATCCCTTGCTGACGGCAGCCAACCAGATGCTGAAAAAAATTTAAGGAGCGGGTCATGGGAAAATGTGTGAATCATCCGGACAGGGAAACCGCTTTTCTCTGCATGAAACACAATGTGTATATGTGCGAGGACTGCCTTCATTGCCGGGATCCGAAAATCCACTGCAAATTCCGGACATCCTGCCCCATCTGGTTTATGGAAAAACAGGCCGCTCGTGAAGCCTCGGATCGGGCTGAAGCCGATAAAGCAGCTCTTTTCAAGGTGATGTTCCTGCCGGATCAGAAGGAAATCATGGCGCCTGAGGGCGCAACCCTTCTGGAGGCGGCGGTGGCTGCGGAAGTGCCGTTGAACGCTTCCTGCAACGGAAAAGGCGCGTGCGGCAAATGTAAACTGGTCCTGGCGTCCGGAGCGGTGGAAGGCCCGGATTCCCCTTTGCTCAGTCCGGTGGAAAAGGGAAAGAATTATATCCTGGCATGCCAAAAAACCGTTCACAGCCATGTGACGGTAAAAATTCCCGAAGAAACCATTGAAAAGAAGATGAAAATCGCGGGCATGGGGCAGACGGCCACGGATCGCATGAAAGGGCTGGTGCCGGAAATTACGCCCATGTTGAAAAATATGCCCCTCACGCTTCAACCGCCAACCCTGGATGATGCCGTGAGTGATTTTGACCGGTTGTTCCGGGGACTGGCCAAGGCCGGGTGCGATACCTCCCGGATGACCACGGGGCTTTCGGTTATGCGGGAGCTGGCGGCGGCAATGCGAGATGACAACTGGAAGGTGACGGCGTCCGTGGTGAAAAAACGCTATTCCAGTGAAATCGTCCGGGTAATTCCGGGTACGAACGGCATCCGGTCCCTGGGTCTGGCCATTGACATCGGCACCACATCCATCGTGGTGTATCTTGTTGACATGGCCGATGGATCGGTTCTTGCCGCCACTTCCAGCCACAACCGGCAGGCAGCCTGCGGCGACGATGTCATCAACCGGATTATCTGCGCGGAAAAAGACGGGGTGAAAAAGCTGAGCCGCATGGGGCTCGCCACCATCAACGGCCTGATTAACGAAGCCGTTGACAGCGCGGGCGTGTCCCGTGATGCCATCGATAATGTGGCGCTGGCGGGAAACACCACCATGACCCATCTGATCCTGGAAATAGAGCCGCGCCATATCCGCCGCGAGCCCTATGTCCCTTCGGTATCCGCGTTTCCGGTTCTCCGGGCCGGCGATATAGGGCTTGGGGTGAATCCCATTGCCGCGGTTTTTGTCATGCCTGGGCCGGCAAGCTATGTGGGCGGCGATATTGTGTCCGGACTCATCTTTACCGGCCTGCACCGGCGGGAAGGGATCACCCTGTTTATCGATGTGGGCACCAACGGCGAAATCGTTCTGGGAAACCGGGACTGGCTGCTTACCGCTTCCTGTTCCGCGGGCCCGGCGTTTGAAGGCGGTGGTGTCCGATGGGGGATGCGGGCCGAGGACGGCGCCATTGAAAAAGTGACCATTGACCCGGTAACCTGGGCGGCTACGGTGTCGGTGGTGGGAGACGTCCCGGCCAGAGGGATTTGCGGCTCCGGCATGATTGATCTGATTTCCGAATTGTTTTTAAAGGGCGTGATTCAGGCAAACGGCAAATTCAGCGCCACTGCTCCCCATCCCCGGATGGTCAAGCAGGGGGATGAACCCGCCTATATTCTTGTATTTGAAGAAGAAACCGGCGTTGATCAGGATATTGTGTTTCTGGAATCGGATATCGGCAATATAATCCGGAGCAAAGGCGCGGTGTATGCGGGATTCCAGGTGCTGCTCGATCAGGCGGGGCTTGATTTTTCATCCATTGATCAGGTGATTATCGCCGGCGGTTTCGGCCAGTTTTTGGACCTGGACAAAGCCATAATCATCGGGCTTTTACCGGATATCGACAAAGCCAAATTCCAATACGTGGGCAACAGCGCCATTGCAGGCGCTTATATGGCGCTGCTTTCCGAATCCTTCCGCAAGGAGGCCCTGGATGTGTGCAACCGGATGACCTATGTGGATTTTTCCACCAATAACCAGTTCATGGAAGCATTCACTTCTTCCTTATTCCTGCCCCACACCAATCTTTTGGCGTTTCCAAGCGTGATGGCGCTGATGGCGAATATGAAAACCACGAGCGGATAATCGGAAGAAGGAACTTACGCCATGCTCGATTTGATTGATCTGGATGTCCCGGCTCTGGGTTATACGCGGTTTATTTCCGCCTGGCTGTATCAGGGCCGGGAGGGGAATTTTTTGGTGGACCCCGGCCCCGCCTGCACCGTCCAGACTTTGTTTGATGCGCTGGACAGGCATGGGGTGCGGCGTCTTTCCTGGATTTTTCTGACCCATATTCACATGGACCACAGCGGCGGCATCGGCCATGTGATCCAACGGTTTCCAGAGGCGAAGGTGGTGTGCCATGAAAAAGCGGTCCCGCATCTCATGGCCCCTGGGCGCTTGTGGGAAGGGTCTTTGAAAATTCTGGGGGATGTCGCCGTCGCCTATGGAAAAATGCTGCCGATTCCGGCAGAAAGTATCATGACGCTTGAGATGATTCCGTTTGAAGATGGCGTCCATGTCATTCCGGCCCCAGGGCATGCGGCCCATCATCAATGCTTTGCGGGAAAGGACTTTCTTTTTTGCGGAGAGGTGTTCGGGATTTTTTATGAGCTGCAAGACGGCTTTTATCTGCGGCCGGCCACACCTCCGGTATTTGTGCTGGAGGATTGTCTGACAAGCATGGACGCCGTCGCCCCGTTTCTGGACCGGCCCCTTTGCTTTTCTCATTATGGCCGGTGGGAGAATGGTCCCGAAATTCTGAGCGCCGCCAGAAATCAGCTTTTGCTCTGGGTGGATGTGGTGCGGCGGCATCGGATAAACCAGGCTCAGCCGGATATGCAGACCATTATTGATGATTTGGCCACAACCGATCCGGTCTACGCCCGGAGAAACCGTCTCCCGGCCCAGATACGGAAACGGGAGAATTATTTTTCCGTCAATACCATCCGGGGGATGCTTCAATACCTGGAAAAGAAAGACGGGTAGAGGTTTCCAATCCCACACTCACGGCGACTGCCGGGAATGGATGCCGTCCTTCCAATTTCCGGCCGGTTTCCCGGCATCCAAGGCTTTTGATTATTTTGACTACGGCCGATAGAGATAGCCGCCCAAACGTTTAGTCCGGTCCTCCGGTCATGCGCCTTCCCGCCGCTTTTTCCAGGCATTATCACATCAACTATCCCAATTAAATCCGGTCAAATGAAGTTGACGGACGTTTTACAGGTCCGCCAATATCTCTTGCCAGTCCTATTTTTCCTTTTGCCCACGCCGGAGCTGATTTTTCCCCGGCTGTTCTTTGAGGTTTTTGTAAGAAGCAGGTTGATTAATTTTTAAACACAATATATTGTGCGCATATTTTAATTTGTTTACCATATGCTGTGAGTAAAATGTTGATTTCTAATTTTCAGGAGGCCGCCATTATTTGATTGAACCCATTTGCATTATGTGCGGAATGAAAAGCACATCCACAAAACGCCACTTTGTTTAGGATTGAATTAATATTCATTAATCATTAATAAAAAAAGTAATCCTAAATTATTTTTCTCTTGACAATTCACCGAAATTCTATAGCGTAATCATTAAAAGTGGTTTAAAGTGGATTTAAATGGGAGCGCTCATTTCTATGGCCTTGTCCAAGAACGAACCCCGGTTTCGAACGGAGTCCATACATACGATTGACCCGAAGGGCCGAGTCATTATTCCCGTGCGGTTTCGACAGGTTCTGGACGCCTACAAAAGCGAAGGGGTGATGGTTTCCCGGCTGGATAAGGCGCTGGTGGCGTATCCTTATGAAAAATGGTACGAAATTGAAGACAAAATTCTGGCCATGGCTGAAAAAAGCGATGTGCTTAGGCGATTCAGGCGGTTTTTTATCGGCGGCGCCGCCGAGTGCCCTATAGATAAGCAGGGTCGCATTCTCATCCCCCCGGAACTCCGCAATTATGCATTGCTGGAAAAAGACATCGTCCTTGTCGGCGTGACCGATCATTTTGAAATCTGGAACAAGGAAAGAAGGATTGATGAGGACAGGGTGATGCAGGAAGAGGATATGAAAAAAGAGGAGGTCAAGAGCGAAATCGCAAAATTAGGACTTTAACGTCATGATGTATCATCATACCCCCGTCATGCTGGATGAAATCATTGCGTACCTGAACTGCAAGCCGGGAAAACGCTATGTAGACTGTACTCTGGGCGGGGCGGGCCACTCCAGCGCAATCCTGGAAAAAATTTTACCGGATGGTCTGTTGATCGGCATCGACCAGGACGCGGATGCCATCACTAATGCAGAGCGTCTGTTAAAGCCCTATGGTTCCAATGTCCGCCTTTTTCATGAGAATTACGTCCATCTCCCGGATATCCTGTCGCAGCTAAATCTCTTGAAAGTCGATGGTATTATTGCTGACTTGGGCCTTTCACTTCACCAGATCGAAAGCAGCGGCCGCGGTTTCAGTTTTCAAAAGAGTGAACCCCTTGACATGCGCATGAACGCCGCCTCCGGAATCACTGCCGAAGATATTGTCAACTTTGAAACGCAAGCACAACTCGAAACGATTTTTAGAGACTACGGTGAAGAGCGATGGGCCCGGAAAATTGCTCAAAGAATGATCGCCGTCAGAGCCGAACGGAAAATCCGCACCAGCCAGGAGCTTGTGAAAATCGTCTGCGATGCGATTCCCGGACGCTCCCTTCATCAACGCAAGAAACATCCGGCCACAAAGGTTTTTATGGCTTTGCGCATTGCCGTGAACAGGGAGCTGGAAGTACTCGAATCCTTTATGGACGGCGTTCTGGACCTGTTAAATCCCGGCGGCAGAATATGCTTCCTAACATTCCATTCCCTTGAGGATCGCATTGTCAAAAGGCGGTTCAAGGCATGGGAGGGGAACTGCACATGCCCGCCGGATTTTCCTGAATGTGTCTGTCACCCAAAGAAAAGCGTTAAAATCTTGACCCGGAAAGCGGTTCGGCCAACTCCGAGTGAAGTGGCCGGCAATCCGATGGCGAGGAGCGCCTGTCTGCGAGTCGCTGAAAAGATATAATCAATCGCCGTTTCCAGGCGGCTATTCTGTATAAACACTCACGAAAACGGTTTGCCGAAGATGAGTACAAACAAAAAAAAACGCCCGGATATTTTTACCCCGAGAGTGGTGGCCGTGGGCCTTGTGTTTTTGTCGCTGTTTATTGCGGAATTTTTTTTCAAGGCATGGTGCGGGGTGCAGTGTCTTCGCACCGGTTATGACGTCACCAGCGCCAAGAAGCAGCAGCAGGATTTGTTGCACATGCAGAAATATTTAACCATTGAACTGGTTCATCTCAAATCGCCCCAGTTGCTGGCGAAAATCGCCAAGGAACGATTTGAGCTGACAATCCCCGAACCGAAACAGGTAATTATTATCCCATGAACTCACCTAAGCTGGAAAATAAGCGATGCGACCTCCGGAATCGCCGTATTTTCACCATCGGCGTGTTTATTTCGGCGCTGTATGCGATTGTCGGCCTGTATGTTTTTTATGTGCAGGTGTTCAATGATGATTATCTTTCCGGCCGTGCTCTTTCCGAATACAGCCAGCAATTCAAGGGCCGGGGAAAGCGCGGGGTTATTTATGACGCCAAGCACCGGCAACTGGCTATGGATACGGAGATTGTCGAAATCGGCGTTCATCCGGAAGCCATTCGCAGAATTGAAAAAAAAGATGAGATTGCCTTAACCGATAAAGAAAAGAATGATCTGGCGAAGGTGGTTGCTGATATTTTAAACATGAATGCCGGCAGCGTCTATCAAATTTTCAAATTAAAGGATGAATTTAAATTTTTAAACCGGATGGTGTCTCCTGCAGTGGCCCAGGCATTGAAAGCAGAGCTTCAATCCCGGAAAATCTTTGGCTTTGAATTTGATTCGAGTTTTTGCCGGGTATATCCGGCAAAATCCCTCGCCGCGCAGGTGGTTGGGTTCACGGGAGTTGACGGCCAGGGGCTTGAGGGTCTGGAACAGTATTTTGAGCAGTATCTTCAGGGCGATCCTGTGCAGTGGACCATTATCAAGGACCGGAGGGGTTGTGTGTTTGACACCCTGGAACCGGCGGCTGCTGGATGTGAAGGCAAAAATTTGGTTTTAACCCTTGATGGCACCATCCAGTATATCGCGGAACAGGCTCTTGAAAAATCTGTGGTGGATAATAACGCCAAAGGCGGCATCGCCATTGTAATGATTCCCAAAACCGGCGCCATCAAAGCCATTGCCCAATATCCGTCATTTAACCTGAACACTTACCGTACATTTCCTGAAAGCATCCGGCGTAATAGGGCCATAACGGATACCTTTGAACCCGGCTCGACCATGAAGGTGTTTCTCATGGCCGCGGCTCTGGAATCCGGTCTCGTCACCCCGGACAAGACGTTTTTCTGTGAAAATGGACGGTACCGGGTCGGCGGGTGCACCATCAGCGACACCCATAAATACGGAACCTTGACAGCTTTCGATGTGCTCAAGGTCTCCAGCAATATCGGAGCTGTCAAGATAGGGGAGGTCATCGGGCCTGAGGCCCTTTACAATATGCTGAAAAATTTTGGTTTCGGCGATAAAACCGGAATTGACTGCCCAGGAGAGGCCAAAGGCCTGATGCGCCATTATAAACTGTGGAGAACCATTGATCAGGCCACGGTCGCCTTTGGCCAGGGGCTGACCGTATCGCCTATTCAACTGGTGACGGGCGTTGCCGCTGTCGCCAATCACGGGGTGATGATGGCGCCCTATCTGGTGGAAGCGGTCATGGATGAAAAGGGCAATGTCATTAAACAATTTTCGCCGCAAGAGAAACGGCGGGTGATCTCAGCGGAAACCGCCGACACGTTGATGAAAATGATGAATGCGGTCACCCTTCCCGGCGGTACCGGCACCCAGGCGGTTCCCGTGGGATATACCGTTTGCGGCAAGACCGGAACAGCCCAGAAGCTCAATGCGCAAGGCAATTATCATAACTGTGAGTACAACGGCGTGTTCGTGGGGTTTTCACCCATGGAAGCGCCGGAGCTGGCGGTCCTGGTGGTGATCGATTCCCCCCAGAAACATCATTACGGCGGCGTCGTGGCGGCCCCGGTTTTCCGGGAAATCGTGGATGAGACATTTAATTATTTGAACGTTCCGCCGGTTGTTCCCATTGAGCAGAAGCCGGAAAAAGAGCAGTTGAACGTATCCATTGGCGCGGGAGAACATGGCGCATGAAACTGTCCCGGATCATTTCTGGCGTTGCATCGGCGCGGGTGAACAGCTTGCCTCCCGATGCCTTGCAGGTGGCTGATCCGGAGATATCCGCCATCCAGTACCGCTCCGACCGGGTAACCAGTGGCGCGATGTTTGTGGCCATAGAAGGAACCCATGTCGACGGTCATCGGTTTATCGGAGATGCTTGGGCCAGAGGCGCTTCGGCGGTGGTGATTGCGGACCGTCATCCATATCAGCGGGTGAATGGTCAAAATGCCGCCGTGATAACGGTTGACAATACCCGCAAGGCGCTGGCGGACATGTCCGCCCAGTTTTACAATAATCCTTCCGATGCATTATACCTGATCGGTATAACCGGCACCAATGGCAAAACCACAACCGCCTATCTCATCGAGCGAATGCTGCTTGATCGCGGGATTGACGCAGGGGTGATCAGCACCATCAATTACCGGTATCAGGGCCGGGTATTCGCCAACCCGCTGACCACGCCGGAGTCCCTGGATTTGCAAAAAATTCTGTCGGAGATGAGAGACGCCGGCGTGACCCATGTGGTGATGGAAGTGTCTTCCCACGGGGTGGCGCTGGATCGCATTTATCATTGCCGGTTCGATATGGGTATTTTCACCAACCTGACCCTGGATCATCTGGATTTTCACGGCGCCATGGCCGATTACTGGGCCTGCAAACAGCGCTTCTTCACCGAATATCTGACGGATGGCCCAAAAGCCGGGCATGCGGTTGCGGTGATCAATCGAAATGATGAAAAAGGCCGGGTCTTGTCAGGCTCTTTAAAAAATATGCGGGTGATCACTGTGGGATCGCACCCGTCCAATACCGTTGCCGCCGATGGGGTGGCGTTTGACGAATATGGCATGAAGGGGCAAATCCTGTTTGGGGATGACGCCATCCGGTTTCAGTCACGGCTCGTGGGGCGGTATAATCTGGAAAATATTCTGTGCGCGGCGGGCGCAGGCATGGCAATGAATCTGGCTCCTTCGGAAATCATCAACGGAGTGGTCGCATTTGAGGGCGTTCCCGGACGCCTTGAACGCATCCCCAGCCGGTCTGTGCGTCATATCTATATTGATTACGCCCATACGCCGGATGCGCTTTTAAATGTGTTGACCACGCTGCGCGAAATCATCCCCGGCCGTCTGATTTGCGTATTTGGCTGCGGTGGCGACAGGGACCGGAAAAAACGGCCGCAAATGGGGGAAATCGCCGCACGCTTAAGCGATCTTGCGGTCATCACATCGGACAACCCCCGGACCGAATCCCCCGATGCCATTATTAATGATATTCGCCCAGGGGTTACTTCCGTTTTGAACCGTGAGTATACAATGCCGGTATTGGAAACCGGATTTGATGAACGCGGCTATGCCGTTCAGCCGGACCGGGAAAAGGCTATTTTTCTGGGCATTCGTGCGGCACGGAACGGGGATGCGGTGTTGATCGCCGGAAAAGGCCATGAAGATTACCAGATTGTCGGTCAAAAGACACTGCACTTTGATGACCGTGAAAAAGCGCTGGCTGCATTAACCCTTGTTGAAGCGGGGGAAAACTAATGGTTCCGGTGCGATGGACAATGGATGACATGGTGTCCGCGACCGGCGGTGAACCCCTGTGCTCCGGCGTGTCAGGTGTTTTTGAAGGCGTATCCATAGATTCCCGGAAGATTACTCCGAAAGATGTCTTTGTAGCGGTGCGGGGCGCGAATCATGACGGTCATGCCTTTATTCCGGGAGCGGTTGCATCGGGCGTCAGATGCCTTGTGGTGGATCGCCGGAAAGCGGGACACTCAGAAATCGCATCCTGGAAAAAAGCGGGCATCTCATGTATCGCGGTGGATGACACGGTCCGGGCGCTGGGCGATATGGCCGCATATCACCGCCGGCGGTTTCAAATCCCCGTGGTTGCAGTTACCGGCTCCAATGGCAAGACCAGCACCAAGGAAATGACCGCATCGGTGCTGGGCCGAAAGTTCCATACGCTGAAGACCGTCGGAAATTTGAATAATGAATTTGGGGTGCCGTTGACACTCCTGCGCCTGGATGGTTCTCATGAGGCGGCGGTGGTGGAAATGGGCATGAACCACCCCGGCGAAATCCGCCGGTTGTCGGAAATCTGTCAGCCGGATTACGGCATTATCACCAATGTCGCGCCAGCCCATCTGGAGGGTCTGGGCACGCTGGAAGATGTGATGGCGGCCAAAGGTGAATTGATTGAAAATATTAAGGAAAATGGCGCAATTGTTTTAAACGCGGATGACCCTTGCGGGTTGCGGCTGGGCGCATCGGCCCACCGGCGCGTGGTGTATTTCGGACAAAACAAGGATGCCCATGTCCGGGGCGTGGATATTGAGAACAAAGGGTTCGGAACCCGGTTCACCCTCGTGCTGCCGGGCCGCTCCATACCGGTTACGATCCCGGCGCCCGGCCGCTTTATGGTGTCAAACGCCCTGGCTGCGGCGGCCATCGGTCATTTGACCGGCGTTTGCGCCGAAGATATCGTCTCCGGCATCAACGCCTTTTCGCCGGTGCATGGCCGGATGAACATCCGGAAATCACGGCAGGGGTTTTTTATTATTGATGATTCATATAACGCCAATCCCGGTTCCATGGAAGCGGCGATTAACACACTGGTCATGCTGAAGGGCCCTCACAAAGGCATATTGGCCGCCGGGGATATGCGCGAGCTGGGTGCGGATTCCGGGCGGTTGCACGAGGACATCGGAAAAATCGCAGCGAATGCGGGTGTCGACATGCTTTTCCTAACCGGAGAATATGCGGCTGCCGTGAAAAATGGGGCGAACCGGCAGGGCATGACGGAAGACCGCATTGTTATCGGGGAAAAGCCGGATCTGGCCGAAAGCCTGAAAGAAATTCTTGGGCCTGGCGACTGGGTGCTGGTGAAAGGTTCCCGAAGCGTCGGGATGGAAACAGTGGTTCAACTGCTGGAAGAAGTGGATACAATAACTTCCTAAGCCTTATTTATTGTTGGGTATTTTCATGCTGTATCATCTGTTTAATCTGTTTCAGGCGGATTTTTCAGCGCTAAACGTGTTCCGCTATATCACGTTTCGCACCATCTGCGCCAGCTTAACCGCTTTGATGATTTCTTTCGCCCTGGGGCCTTACATGATTCGCATGCTTACGGAAAAACAGATCGGCCAGTATATCCGGAAACTCGGGCCGGAGAGCCATCGAAGCAAAGCCGGAACTCCGACCATGGGCGGCATATTGATTCTTTTGTCCATTCTGGTGTCAACATTGTTGTGGGTGGATTTAACCAATATCTATATCTGGATTATTGTGTTTGTAGGGGCCGGATATTTCGCCATTGGTTTTACCGATGACTACCTGAAACAGATAAAAAAACGCAATACCGGATTAAGCGCCAGGGGAAAGTTTCTGCTTCAGGTGTTGATCGCCGGAATCGCCGGATTCATCATTTATAAATATCCGGGATTCCATTCTCAGGTGACGATCCCTTTTTTTAAAACCGCAACCCCGGTTTTGGGACCGTGGTATATCCTTTTCGTCATTCTGGTGATCGTGGGCGCTTCAAACGCCGTCAATCTCACCGACGGACTGGACGGTCTGGCCATTGGGCCCGTGATCATCGCCGCCTCGACCTATATGCTGTTCGCCTATGTGACGGGTCATGTGAAAATCGCCGCGTACCTTCAGCTCAATTATGTGGCCGGATGCGGAGAAGCCACCATCATATGCGGGGCCATCGCCGGCGCGGGCCTGGGGTTCTTATGGTTTAACGCATATCCGGCCCAGATTTTCATGGGTGATGTGGGGTCATTGCCCCTGGGGGCGCTCCTGGGAATCATTGCGGTGATCACCAAGCAGGAAATCCTGCTGGTTCTGGTGGGCGGCCTTTTTGTGATGGAAGCCATGTCCGTCATCCTTCAGGTGGGCTATTTCAAGCTGACGAAGGGCCAGCGGATTTTCCGCATGGCTCCCTTGCATCACCATTTTGAATTGAAGGGATGGCCGGAATCCAAGGTAATCGTCAGGTTCTGGATTATCGCGATCATCCTGGCGCTGTTCGCCATCAGCACCCTAAAGCTAAGATAGAAAATTAATGTGATGGACCTCAAAAACAAACATATCGTGGTGGTTGGGCTGGGCAGATCCGGCGTTTCCGTTGCCAAATTTCTGGTTTCCCGGGAATGTTCGGTGACGGTAACGGACACCCGCGGGCCTGAGGAACTTCAAGCCGTGTTGCCGGAGCTCTATGCGTTGGGCGTTTCCATCGAGCTGGGACGCCATGAATCCGGCACATTTGAAGATGCGGATTTGATCGTGCTCAGTCCGGGCGTACCCCACACCATCGGTCCGGTGGCGAGGGCAAAGGCCAAAGGCGTTCCGGTGATCGGGGAAATCGAGCTGGCGTACCGGTTTCTCCATACGCCCATCCTTGCCATTACCGGCACCAACGGCAAGTCAACCGCCACGGAGCTCCTGGGGGAAATGCTCCGGCTGTCAGGTTTCAATGTCCTGACCGGCGGCAATCTCGGAACGCCGCTCATCGAATTCATCGATCACCAGAACGGGGTTGACTTTATTGTGGCGGAAATCAGCAGCTTTCAGCTGGATACCATCGACCGGTTCCGGCCTCATGTCAGTGTGATTTTAAACATTACGGATGATCACCTGGAGCGATACGCGGATTTTGACGATTACGCCCGGTCCAAGGCCAGAATTTTTGCAAATCAGGAATCCGGAGACGTCTGCGTCATTAATGCGGCGGACCCGGCCATTCTCGCTGTATCGGGAAAGATGCCAGCCGTTAAATTTGCGTTTAACTGTACGCAAATGGTCGATAACAGGGCCTGGATTGACGGCCAGACACTCTGGTTCCATACCCCGGATGACGGGAATCAGCCCGTGGATTGCTCAGATATTCCCCTTAAAGGGCGGCATAATCTTGAAAATGCCGCCGCCGCGGGGCTTGCGGCACTGGCTGCCGGAGGGACGATGGCGGGAATCAATGGCGCCTTGAAGATTTTTCAAGGCCTTCATCACCGGGTGGAATATGTGGATACCAGGGATGGGGTGGCTTTTGTGGATGATTCCAAGGCGACCAATGTGGATGCCGTGGTCCGGGCGCTGGAATCCTTTTCCGGCCCCGTAGTCCTTATTATGGGGGGGCGGGACAAAGGCGGAAGCTATGAACGCCTGAAGTCCCAGATGGCCCGTTGCGTCAAGCAGGTGATTGTTATGGGCGAAGCCGCGGAAAAGATAGCATCGGTGGTTAAGGACACGGTGCCCGTTGTCCGGGCCGGCGATATGCGGGAAGCCGTCGCGCTGGCCGCGGAAACCGCCGTCAGCGGCGATACCGTGCTGCTGTCGCCGGCCTGCTCCAGTTTTGACATGTATACCAGTTATGCCCATCGGGGGGATGATTTTGTCAGATCAATCGCGCAATTAACAGGTCGGTGATGATGAAACAGACGGATCAGAAAACAGCCGCTTTGTCCTATGACGTGACCATTCTGCTGCCGGTGCTTCTGCTCACGGGAATCGGTATCGCCATGGTGTACAGCGCCAGCAGCGCCATTGCGCTTCATGATTACAAAAATGAATATTATTTTTTCAACAGGCAGTTGATATCCGCATGCCTTGGCATTATCGCGTTTCTGATCGGCAGATATATCCCCTACCAGATGTATCGCCGGACGTCGTATCTCCTGTTCGCCGGCGCGATGGGACTCCTGGTGGTGGTGTTGCTTGAAGGCATGGGCCATCAGGTGAAAGGCTCGGTCCGGTGGATTGAATTTTTTTATTTCCGGTTTCAGCCCGTCGAACTGGCGCGGTTCGCCCTGATTGTATTTATGGGCTATTCCATCACCAAAAAACAGGACCGCATTGAATCCTTTACCATCGGTTTTATGCCCCATGTGGCGGTGTTAAGTCTGTTTTCCGTCCTGATTCTGCTTCAGCCGGATTACGGATCCGTGGTCCTGTTCTGGATGATGGGATGGCTCATGATGTTCGCCGGCAGGGTCAGCCCGCGGCAACTGATCACCACTGCGCTTCTCGTGGTGCTTCCGGCGGCTGTCTATCTTATATTTTCAAGCTCTTATAGATTGAGAAGGGTTTTGTCGTTCTGGAATCCCTGGCAATATCCCAAAGGCGAAGGATATCAGGTGATTCATTCGCTGATGGGGTTTGGCTCGGGCGGTTTGTGGGGAAAAGGTTTCGGCCAGGGGTATCAGAAGCTTTTTTACCTTCCGGACCCTCATACGGATTTTATTTTTTCCGTCATCGGGGAAGAAGGCGGCCTGCGGTGGGTGTTGATCGTGATGGGCCTTTATCTGATCATTTTGTGGCGGGGTCTCAATATCGCAAAAACGGAACGGGATTTTTTCGGTTCCTTGCTCGCCCTGGGCATCACCGTGTCCATCACCCTGCAGGCGGTCATTAATATGGCTGTGAACCTGAGCCTTCTTCCGACCAAGGGATTAACCCTGCCGTTTTTAAGTTACGGGGGGTCGTCCCTGGTCATTAACCTGGGCTTAATGGGCGTATTGATGAATATATGGGCCTCTCAGAAACGGTAAAAAATCAATCCGCCATCGTCCGGGCGCTAAAGGTGGTGATCGCCGGAGGCGGCACGGGCGGACATCTGTTTCCCGGCATCGCCATCGCCGAAGCTTTTGTCAAAAGAGCGGAAAACACGGAAATCCTGTTTGTGACCAGCGGGAAAAAGATAGAAGAAACCGTGCTGGCCAATACCCCTTATTCAACAAAACGGATTTCAGCGGAAGGGATCAAGGGCAAAGGCGTATTTGCAAAACTCAGTTCCATGATGAAGCTGCCCAAAGGATTGCTGGATTCCCTGCTGCTGCTGGCGGCGTTCAAGCCGGATGTCGTTATCGGCATGGGTGCTTACTCCGCCGGTCCGGTGGTTCTGGGTGCTTGGATATTGCGGATTCCCAGGGCCATCTGTGAACAAAACAGCATTCCCGGCCTGACCAACCGGATGCTGGCCGGTCTGGCCCAGCGCATTTACGTATCGTTTCCGGATACCACTTTCAACGCCCCGGAAAAGGTTTATTTCACCGGCAATCCGGTCCGCGATGAGATATTGCAGGCAATGATGAAAACAGGCGCACCGGCCTTATCGGATAAAAAAAATCCGGGATTCACGATTCTGGTATCCGGCGGGAGCCAGGGCGCGCACCGGATCAATATGGCGATGCTGGAAGCAATGGATTTTGTAAAAGATTCGGAACACTGCATGGTGGTGCACCAGACCGGCGTCAGTGATGCGGAGATGGTTCGAAGTGCTTATCAGCAGAAGAAAATACGCCATGAGGTGGCCCCTTTTTTTGAGGATATGGCCGCCCGTTACCGGGCGGCGGATCTGGTGATCTGCCGGTCCGGAGCGACGACGGCGGCGGAATTAACGGCGGCGGGCAAACCCACTGTGTTTATACCGTTTCCGTTTGCCACGGACAACCATCAGGTGTTTAACGCCAAAGCCCTTGTGGACGGCGGCGCTGCTGAAATGATTCTGGAGGCGGATCTCACCGGAGAACTTCTGGCGGAAAGAATCAACCATTATGCCAGCCATCCGGATGCCCTAAAAAATCTCGGGGAAAAGATACGGCAATTCAGCCGTCCGGATGCCGCGGATAAAATCGTTGATGATATTTACCGGATTATCAACCCCGGAGCCCAAACGGCCAACGCCGGATAACCTTTATTTTATATATTAAGCGGCCTCATGTATCGAAAACAATATCATATCTTTTTTGTGGGCATAGGCGGCATCGGCATGAGCGGCATTGCTGAATTGCTCCTTAATCTCGGTTACCGGGTATCCGGATCGGACGCCGCCATGTCCGACATTACCGACCGGCTCATTAAGCTGGGCGGGACCATCTATAATGGGCACACATCCGATCATATCAAAGGCGTGGATGTTGTGGTGATCTCATCGGCCATCCGGCCAGACAACCCGGAAGTCCGGGCCGCTCTGGAAGCATCCATTCCCGTAATCCCAAGGGCTGAAATGCTTGCGGAGCTCATGCGCCTTAAATACAGCATCGCGGTGGCCGGCGCCCATGGAAAGACATCCACGACCTCCATGCTGGCCGGGATTCTGGCCGATGGCGGACTGGACCCCACTGTGGTGATTGGCGGGAAACTAAAGAGCATCAACACCAATGCCGTGCTGGGCGGCGGGGACTATATCGTCGCGGAGGCAGACGAGAGTGACGGTTCATTTTTGAAATTTTCCCCCACCATCGCCGTGGTGACCAATATCGATCTTGAGCATGTGGATTTTTATGGGAACCTTGAAAACATCAAGTCCGTATTTTTAAGCTTTATCGACCGCATCCCGTTTTATGGGCTGGCGGTGCTGTGTCTTGACAATGAGCCGGTGCAGAATATTATCCCGAAGATCAAAAAACGGTTTGTCACCTATGGCCAGAGCGCCCAGGCGGACCTTCAGGCCAGGGATATTGTGTTTGACGGGCTGCAAAGCCGGTTTGCCGTTTTTTCCAAAGGCGTACCTTTGGGCGAAGTGGTGTTGAACATGCCGGGAAGTCATAATGTCTATAACGCGCTGGCCAGTATTTGTGTGGCCCTGGAACTGGAAATTCCCTTTGAACGGATTAAATACGCGCTGGAACGGTTGCAGGGGGTCCGGCGGCGGATTGAAATCAAAGGCGAAGCAGCCGGGATCAAGGTGATAGACGATTATGGGCATCACCCAACGGAAATCAAGGCCACCCTCGAAGCGGTTCGTCAGTGCTGGCCGGGACGTCGTCTGGTGGTGGCCTTTCAGGCCCACCGCTATACCAGAACTCAGGCGCTATATGATGAGTTCACCCGGGCGTTTTACCAGTCCGATGTGCTGGTGCTGCTGCCGGTGTATGCGGCGGGCGAAGACCCCATTGAGGGGATTGATCATGCCATGCTCTCTGAAGGGATTAAGAGTCATGGACACAAAGATGTCGCCTGTGTTGACACGTCTTCTGACGCCGTCCGGCATTTAAAGAAAATCGTCCGGCCTGGGGATCTGGTCTTGACATTGGGCGCGGGTGATGTGTGGAAAACTGGGGAAGCCCTCTTGACCGAGCTGAACCGTTAAATGGTGTTTGCGTGGATTCTAATGATCGCATCAGCACTTAAAAAACAATTGCGGCAGCGTTTCAATGATCGCATTCGGTTTGATGAACCCATGTCCCGCCATACTTACTTTAAGGTGGGCGGGCCTGCGGACGCATGGATCGCGGCGGTGGATGAGAATGACCTGGCGTTTCTGATGCCGCTGCTCCACGGCAATGGGTTACCGTTTCTGATTCTTGGCGGAGGAACCAACTTGCTGGTGAAAGATGGCGGGGTTCAGGGCGTTGTGATCGCGATGACCGGCCGTCTGACGGAAATTTCAACGATTGATGCCGCAACGGTTTGCGCGATGGCGGGCGCTAAGTTGAATGCGTTGTGCCGGTATGCCATTGAAAAGGGGCTTTCGGGGATGAATTTTGCGATGGGAATTCCGGGAACGGTCGGCGGCGCGATTCGGATGAACGCCGGCACCGTCATCGGGGCCATTGGCAGTGTGCTGGCCAGTATCCGGGTGATTGGCTTGGACGGTGAAAGCCGCCGGGTGCCCGCGTCTTTATTGCGATTCGGCTATCGCCGGATGACCGTGACGGATGCGGCGCATGTTGATTTAAATGACTGTGCGATTGTTGACGGTCATTTCATCCTGGCCCCGGGCGTTCCGGAAACCCTGGCGGCGGAAGCCGATATGCTCTTAAAAAAGCGAAAAGCCGCTCAGCCCGTCCACCTGGCGAGCGCGGGCTGTTTTTTCAAAAATCCGGAAGATGGCGAACCTGCGGGAAAGCTGATTGATCTCGCGGGATTAAAAGGCTTGAAGGTGGGGGGGGGCTGAAGTATCCCCCATGCATGGCAATTATATTGTCAATCAGGGAGGCGCGTCCGCCGCAGATATTTTGAAGCTCATGGAAATCGTGCGGGAGACGGTATTTGAAAAGTTCAACATTATGCTGGAGCCGGAAGTGAAAATTGCTGGGATTTAACAAGGTCAAAAAAAATCGATATAAGCGCAAGCCGGAGGAGAAAAAAGCCCCCGTGCCCATTCAGCACCGCATGCGTTTTTTCATCAAAACGGTCTTTGTCACATTGCTGATCGCATGCATGGCCCTGTTTTTTATCTTTATTCATGATTTTATCACCCAGTGCGATTATTTCCGGGTGGATACCATATCCGTGGACGGATGCGCGCATCTGACAAAAAAACAGATTCTGGAAGCGGCGAAAATCAAGGAAGGGGATAATTTCCTGTCCATGAATTTAAAAAATATCCAGAAAAAACTGCTCGCCTATCCCTGGATCACGAAGGCGGAAATTGCGAGAACACCCGCAGGAATTATATCGATTCGCATCTGCGAACAAAAGCCTCTGGCCGTGGTGGATTTCGGCAAGCAATTTCTGATCAATACCGACGGTGTCATTTTCAAGGAGGCGACGTCTTCCGAGGCCGCCGGTTTGCCGGTGGTTTCCGGCGTTGATTATTCCGACTGGAAATCGGCGGAAACACCTGGCTCACCTTTCATATCGTCCGTTCTTGAAATATTGAAGGTTGGAAATACGCCTGGCGGCGTTTTTACCAAGGTCAACATTAAACATATTCTCATCGACAAGGAAATGGGATTGACATTGCAACTGGAGGGGGATGGCCCGGTTAGGATGGTGAAACTCGGATACGGCGACTATGATGTCAAATGTAGCCGGCTGGGACGGATTTTATCGTATCTTTCCACCGATGCGCATATCCCCTTCATCGAGGAAATGGATCTCAGAAACCCGGACAGCGTTGTCGCAAAACCCGGCATCGCGGAAGATTCCGAAAAAGATAAAAAGGAGGTTTAATTTGAAAAATCAGGAAGAAATTATTGTCGGTCTTGATATCGGCACGACCAAAATCTGCGCTGTTGTGGCGGAATTGTCTGGGGAAACCATCAATATTATCGGGATTGGCACCCATCCATCGCTGGGGCTGCGCAAAGGGGTGGTGGTGAACATTGAATCCACGGTGGAGTCGATCAATAAAGCGGTCAAGGAAGCTGAAATGATGGCGGGATGCGAAATTTCTTCCGTTTACGCCGGTATTGCCGGAGGACACATCACCGGCTTTAACAGCAACGGCATCATCGCCATCAAGGGCAATGAAATTACCCAGGCGGATGTGGACCGGGTGGTGGAGGCGGCCACGGCGGTGGCGATTCCCATGGACAGGGAAGTCATTCATGTGCTGCCCCAGGAATTCATCGTGGACGGCGAGCCGGGGATCTTAAATCCGGTGGGCATGGCGGGCGTCCGGCTGGAGGCCCGCATCCATATCGTCACCGGCGCGGTCACCTCGGTCCAGAATATTATCAAATGCGGCCATAAGGCCGGTCTGGATATCTGCGATATCATACTGGAACCCATCGCGTCGAGCGAGGCGGTCATGACGAAGGAAGAAAAGGAAGTTGGCACCGCCATCATTGATATCGGGGGCGGCACCACGGATATGGCGGTGTTTTCGAATAATAACATCAAGCATACGTTCGTCCTGTCCCTTGGGGGCAATAACATGACCAATGATATTTCCGTGGGGCTCAGAACCCCGCTCGCGGAAGCGGAGAAAATCAAGCTGAAATACGGCACCTGCGTGGCCGATAAAGTTAAAAATGAAGAGACCATCGAGATTGCGGATGTCAACGGCGCCGCCGCTCGAAAGCTTCCCCGGCAGATACTTGCGGAAATTCTGGAACCCCGGGTG
>DAIEHU010000049.1 GCA_027353395.1 Desulfobacteraceae bacterium | reverse complement strand
GACGAAGGCGTACAGTTAGTACGTTGAGGAGCCGAAGACGAGCCAACGAAGATAGCGCTATGATTTGGGATTGGAATTAAACCTCGCGCATTGGATCCGGACGCGCCCCAAAAAAATACCGGGATCTACCGCTTAAAAGCAGCATATCCCGGTATTTTGCAACCCACTTACACAAAGGGTTAGAGGCTCAACTGTCTCCGGCAAGCATATTCATATCTGTTCGTTAAAAAAAAGACTCCGTTTCGGCCTTGTAATACGCCATGTCGGCATCTGTCTTATTCATTTTTGGAATCAATGACTTGGTCAAATGAATCATCTTGTCCATGATCCCGGTTGAGCGGAATCCGACATAATTCGCATTTTCCGAAGGGTCCAAAAAACAAAGGGTTACAAAATCCATGGACAATATATCCTGCCGGCGATTCGAACGGCGATAACTGATAAAATTCAACATGGAATACCTCCTTAATATATCAAAATCGGATTAATATTTTCACAATAAGCATATGGGGCGGTCAAATGGCTTTCGTTCCCATTGACTTTTATGTATGCAACATGCGTGCCATTTTCAATTCAAAATTGCCATTATATCTGTCCGGCTGGCCTTTTAATTAAATAACTATTGAGAATTAAAGTATAAAAATGGAAGTGCCAGATAATACAATGTGGCAGAATGGCAAATACCGTTGATAAATAAGCGGCAAGATATCCGATGCGAAAATAAAAAAAAGGCGTAACCGCCCCATTATTTTTTTAAAACAAGCTATTACATATTGAATTTAAATAGTATTAAACATATGGGGCACAAACGGCCAAAAAGGGGCTACAGTAATCCATATTTTTTCATTTTTCGAAACAGGGTCTTGCGGTCAATCTGAAGCACTGAAGCGGCCTTGTTTTTTTGCCATTTTTTTTGTTCAAGAACGCCCAGAATGATGTTTTTTTCAAAATTCGTCACCGCCTGATCAAGGGACTCACCACCTTTTTGCAGATCAACCGGTTTAAAATCTTCCTGTGCAACGGGCTTTGAAACGGATGTTGACATAAAATCGAGTGTTTTCATTGTGATATAACGCTGCAACACATTTTGCAGTTCCCGCACATTTCCCGGCCAATCGTAATTATAAAGCATCCCGAGCACCTTGCCGTCCAAAAGCGGCATCGTCTCGCTCGTGGCGTAAATCGCCAGAAAATGCTCAATCAACAAGGGCAGATCATCCTTTCTTTCCCTTAAGGGCGGCAGGGTGATGGGGATGATGTGAATCCGGTAAAAAAAGTCCTCACGCATGCGGCCCGCCTGGACTTCTTTTTTTAAATCCCGGTTGGTAGCGGCCACGATGCGGACTTTCGCTTTTTTAACTTCATTGCCGCCCACCGGCGTATAACCCCCGCCATCAAGCACGCGCAATAACTTCACCTGGGCCGAAAGGCCGATTTCGCCCATCTCGTCTAAAAAAAGCGTGCCTCCGTCCGCCTGGTCAAAATAGCCAGGCTTGTCCTGGATGGCTCCGGTAAAGGCCCCTTTTTTATAGCCGAAGAGTTCGCTTTCGAACAAATTTTCCGGGATGGCGCTGCAATTGACAGGAACAAACGGACGCTCGTTATTATCGCTCAGGCGGTGGATTTCCCGGGCCACCAGCTCCTTGCCGGTACCGGATTCGCCATAAATAATAACATTGGCGTCTGTCGCCGCCGCTTTGGAAATGTGCTCGTACACGGCCTGCATGGACCGGTTTTTACCAATAATATCTCCAAATTTATAGCGTTCCTTGATGCTGGACCTAAGCCGGATATTTTCTTTCCGAAGCTGCTGTTCTTCCATTTTATGCTCCGTCATGTCGGATATGAATCCCTCCACTTCCTTGACCGAGCCATCTTCCGCGACAATCCCCAGTCCCTCCTCCCATACCCACTTCAGCTTTCCGGAAGCCGTTGCGATACGGTACTCCATCTGAAAAGGACGCCCGGAAGAAAGGGATGCCTGAATCTGATGAAACACATCGTCTTGATCATCGGGATGGATCATGTCCATATAGGCTTTTTTCGAATTATCGATGAGTTCAAAGGGCGAATAGTCCGTCAGCCATTTGCACCCGGCGCTGACATACTTCATGGTGCGGAATTGATCGTTGATGCACCGGTACGCCATACCCGGCAGATTGCCCATGAGCTTGGAGAGTTTTCGCTCGCTTTCAATGAGCGCATGCTCGGTCTGTTTGAAGGCGGTGATGTCGTTAAATGATCCGACGCTGTCAAGTGTGCCTGGAATCATATCGATGCGCACATACATGTCCTTGACTTCGCCGAAACGGTTGAACACCCGGCATTCATATTCGGTGGGCGCAAGACTCCGGTCTTTCCGGCGCTTGATATGATACTGCTTCATCCGCTCGACGTCTTCTCTAACGACAAAATCCGTCCATTTCATCTTTCCCTGGATTTCCTGTTTCGAGTAGCCGGTGAGTTGTTCAAACTTTGCATTGACCATGGAAATGATCATGTCATTTTCAATGATAATAGTCGCCGTGCCCGTATTTTCAAATACCGTCCGGTACCTTTCCTCGCTTGTTTCCAGCGCTTTCCGTGTTGACAAACGCTCATTTTCCAGGGCATGGAAACCTTCAACCCGTCGGCGCAACACTTTCAGCTCGTCAATAAGTTCTTGTTTTGATTTTTTAATATCACTCATATGCAATGTCCGCCGGAGCATTTGCAAATTTAAAACGTATCAAAATGCACAAAGTCGTCCGGATTTTTCCGTTTGGGCGCGCCTGGCGTCCGCTCCGGATATCCAAGGGGAATCAGGCAGACATTTTCTACGCCTTCCGGAAGATGCAGCGCAGCATCCACTTTGTCGTGTTCATATAATCCCACAATCACTGTTCCCAGCCCATGGGCATGGGCTGTAAGACACAGGCTCTGAGTTGCAAGCCCCAGGTCGAACATAAACCAGTCTCCGAATTTGGTGGTCACCATGCCTTTATAGGAACCGGAGGTTCCGCGCTTTGCGCACAGGGCCAGCACCACCGGCGCATTTAATATGGATTTGGCCGCCGGATTGGATGCCGGCACGGCCGCATGAATCTGTTCTTTGACAGCCGGATCTTTCACCACCACGATTTCCCAGCACTGGGTGTTGGCCCATGATGGCGACCACTGGACCGCCTCAAGCACAGCCTGAAGCGCTTCCGCCGGAACTTCCCTATCCGTGTAATTTCGAATACTCCGCCGTTCCTTAATGACCGTCATTACCGATTCCATCATTCCATCTCCTTTTTTTATGTCTATTCGCCTATTCGCGAATACCTGCATCATATATGGCCTGAGCCATCAACAAGTCGTCCGGCGTTGTAATTTTGATATTACGGGGACTGCCGGGAATCACCAATACTCGGACGCCCAAGCGCTCCACCAAGGATGCGTCATCCGTTCCGATAACCCCGTCTGACATGGCGAGGTCATGGGCTTTTTTGATGATAGAATATTGAAACGCTTGGGGCGTCTGGGCCAGTCGAATGGTTTGACGCGCCACTGTCCGGGCGATATAATTGTCTGCATCGACTTGTTTTAATGTATCCACCGCCGGAATACCGAAAATGCACGCGCCATATTTCAGAGCGCCACGGACAACAGTCTCGATTTGTCCGCCTGAAACAAACGGCCGGACACCGTCATGAATCACCGCAACGCCATCTGTATCTGGAATCGCGCACAGTCCATGATAGACTGACGCCTGCCGGAAAGCCCCGCCAGCCACTATGTGGACAGGCGTTTGGGGCTCTATGGGAGCGACCACTTCTTTGGCGCAAAAATCCCGATCCGGCTCGGGAACCACGAGATAAATCCGATGAATGACGGGGCATAAATCGAAAACGGCAAGGGTATGGCTTAAAACCGGCAGATTACCAAGGACCAGGTATTGCTTGCGAATGTTTGTGCGCATCCGCTCACCTTTGCCGCCTGCGACAATAACCGCGGATATGGAAGACACCATATATCCTTTCAACAACGGGAATATCTCACACAGGCCGCATCGGCCCCGCCCCTGGTGAGGCAGGAAGCAAGAACATAGGGCTACCGAAGATATTGGAGGCTTTTCGGCAATGGAATACCCTTGCCCATCCGGTCTTCACCGTAATTGACGCCCGCAAGGGTTTCAATGTCTTTCAAGGCCCGCGCGTCCCCTACAAAGGTCACCTGTTCGATATTCTCTTTTTGAATTTTTCCACCGGCCCATTGAATATCCAGCACACTGCTGGCGTCAAACTCGCCCCCGCCGGCGATCATTTTGACTTCGCCACCGTAATTCTGGACAATCTTGGCCACCATGAGACTGGGGCGGCAATGGAACCCCATGTCTTTGGGAATGCCCACGGTAATGGATGTGCGTTCAATATTGTCTTTTAATATCTCCCTGGCGATTTCCTTGCCGTAAGAAAAAAACTGGTTCACATAATACAAACCGTAATTAATGGTGCAGTCCAGCAGCACATCTGGATTAACGAGTCCGGAGAGTTTTTCCCTGGCCTGTGCGTAGATATATTTATATCCGATATCAATCAGGTGGCGCTCATAAAAATGCAGCAAGCGGCCCATGACCTGCAACAGATGATAAATAACCGAAAAATAGGAACGGAATCGCCTTAAATACTGATCACCGGAAAAAAAACCGCCCTGGATCACATACGAATCAAACGATGATTGCAGATTGTGGACCCGCATTTCAAAACGCCGGATTTCCACCTCATTGACCCGGTCCGGCACCAGCTCTTTGAGCCCCACCTGATCATAGACATCCACAAATTCAAAGGCGTCAAAATCGCTGGCCAGGGAAAGAAAATCATTGGCGACGCGAACCACATATTTATTGTATTGGCTTCTTTGTTCATCCTCAAAATCATGATCCAGCATGTCGCCAGAGGTGATTTTCGGAAAATGCTGAGCCTTGTACCCCTTGTCCGGCAGCTTGACGCCCAGACGTTTGGCCTCATCAATGATGACCGGGGCCAGTTTCATCAGAGACGTGGTCATGAAATCAAGGGTCACAAGGCCGTTCTGGCGAAAATCCTCATCATTATCAATATCATAAAATTTGAGCCGGTTGTTGATATGCTTCTGGGCATATCCCCCCAGGCTGATATGCCGGACAGCTGCCGCCATCTCCCGGTAAAAATACCAGTTGGAGTTGTTCTTGGCCCCGTGAAAATCAAGAAAATCCTCCAGAAGGTGCGATGTGGTGATGAGCTTGGAATACAGGCTTTTCGTGAATACCTGATCCGGCGAATCACACCCGTTGATGTACAAAAAACACCTGAGATATTCATGGGAAAAAAACCGCGCTTTCTCGATAAATGAATCATTTCCCGGAATAATGCTTTGGTGATCGCGCGTCATATGGAAACCTACATCATGTCTTTCTGCGTTTGCGTCACCGCCCGGTCAATCTCAACAGCGAGCCTTGCTGGCAGCCCTTCGATATCGACATTCAAAAATCCCCGGACAATCGTTGACACCGCCTCTTCTTCATCCAGCCCGCGCGCCATGAGGTATTCAATTTCCCTCTGGTCGATTTTCCCCACAGCCGCTTCATGGGACATTTCCACCCCCGGCACAAGCCCGCGAAGCTCCGGAATGGCATGCATCAATCCTTCTTTCAATATCAAACCCTTGCATTCCAGATGCCCTTTGCATCCGGCAACGCTGCCGATCATTTCGCCGCGGGCGATGATAGCGCCACCTACTGTAATGGCCCTGGAAATGATTTCCGCTTTTGTTCCGGGCGCGTTTAAATGGACAGTGGAGCCCACATCCAGATAGCAGCCTTCCGCAGCCACCAGAATGCTGTTAAACCGGGCGATGGCATCCGGACCGTTCAGATAGGTCACCGGCGACATTTGCAGAGAGCCAACCGGACGCAGGGAAATATAATTGGAAACAATCACGCCGCCCTCTTCCACATGGATGGCGGTTCTGGGCCGCACGTTAATCTGTTCCCCCCAATCATGAATCATCGTAAAATGAAGGGTGGCGCCCTTTTTGACATAAATTTCCGAAACCCCCACATGAAGCCCGGTTAACAGATGCGGCGATGTGGAACATCCGGTAATAATATGCAGCGTCGAATTCTCTTCCGCGATCACCACATTGTGAACATTCTGGGCGAAACCTTCCCTGGCGATATAAAGACAGGACTGGACCGGCTGCTGTATGGTGACGCCGGGCATTGACCGGATAAAATAGCCCTGAATGGGCTGATTTTTTGCGGCAGTGGTAAACTGGTCTTTTTCCGGAGAAATATATTTCCACAAATAAGAGGAAAGCCAATCATGCTTTTTTAAGGCGTCCGCGATGCTCATGACCTCGACATCCGGATTCTGGGATCTGGAATGAATCACGGAACAGTCTTTTTGGATAAAGGTTCCGGCACGGTCGGCTTCAGTGGTATCCACCCCCACGTTGAGCCACTGGTTTGAATCAAGGGATTCAACCCGGGATAAATCCGAAACATATTCATGGGCCGGGGCTTTAGTCTCATAAGCTTTCAGATCGATATCCAGTTTATTTTTAGCATCTACATCGCGCATCGCACACACTCCTCATACCCATACTCCCGGATCCATTTTAAAATTTCCCTGGCGTTTCTGGAACAGCACAAATGCCCGTTATACAGCACCTGGCCCTTGTCGGCGCTAATATAGTCAAGAATATGACCGGTATGGGTAATGACCAGCGCGGACTTGATTTTTGTTTTCCGGTGCGCATGTTCCTGAATGTCTTTCGGATATTTGACGCCTTGTTCCAGTAACGTATTGACCATATCCCCCAGCAGCACAATATTTTCCAGGTCAACGCCGGATTCCGGCTCGTCCAGGAGCGCCAGATCCGGCTCCTGAGCCAGCAGTTGGAGGAGTTCCGAGCGTTTGATCTCGCCGCCGGAAAAGTGCTGATTCACATCCCGGTCCAAAAATGACGTAAAATTGAGCATCGCCGCAAGCCCATCCACATCGGCGGATTTCTTCCGGGCGCACAGGGCCACCATGTCACGGATTTTCAATCCATTGATGGTGGGCGGACGCTGGAAAGAAACGCCTATTCCTAAACGCGAGCGCTCATAAATGGGCATACGGGTAATGTCTTCGCCCTTAAAGATGATTTTCCCGCTGGTGACGGTATAACCGGAAAATCCAATAATCGTCATCATGAGGGAGGTTTTACCAGACCCGTTGGGGCCGAACAGAATATGGGTCTCGCCGTCGGGGATTTCCATATTGATATGGTTCAATATGGGTTTACCGCCAACTTCCACTGACAGGTCTTCAATTGTGAGCATGTTCATATTCCCAAAAAATTTAAAGTCTTAAATAAATTTGAAAAAATATAAAAATAAAAACGGTCAGCGCCATCCGTAAGCCGAATCCTGTTCCCGGTGCGAGTTACCCCGCGCCGGGCAACGATCATTCATCTCTGGATGATGATTGCTCATCATCTCCTGCAACCTACCCGGGAGCTCGGACGGGCCGCCCTCAGACACTCCCCTATTTGGTCTTGCACCGGGTGGGGTTTACCAAGCTTTTCCGGTCGCCCGGAAAACTGGTGCGCTCTTACCGCACCGTTTCACCCTTACCCTGCCTGACAGCCAAGCTGCCGGGCAGGGCGGTCTGCTCTCTGTTGCACTTTCCTTCACGTTGCCGTGACTCCACGTTATGGAGCACCCTGCCCTGTGGTGTTCGGACTTTCCTCCGGGTGCAATTTCTGCATCCGGCGATCGTTTAGACGGCGCCAACCGTTTTTATAACCTCTTCAACGCCCTTACTGTGTAACATAAAGCATCCGATGGCAATGGGGACACATCCTTAATTCATCACCCCGGTGAAGTTCGTTATACATTTGCGGCGGAATATTCATATGACAGCCGGAACAGATGCATTCTTTCACCTCAACGATGGCGATGCCTCTGGCTTGGGACTTGATAAATTCATAGTCCTTGAAAAGCGGTGGTTGAATTTTTTCCACAAGGCTGTCCCGCACAGACAATATTTCATCCAGAGACTGCCGCTGCATATTGGCGGCGGCTTCCAGTTCCGCTGTTTGCCGGGCAACCGCTTCGGCCTCATCGGTATATTCCCTTTCCTTTTCCTTGACCGCCTTATCCGCCGCATCAATTTTTTCCAGGCAGGCGATGGTGTCATCCTCCATGCGCGAACTGGCTTTTTTAATTTCCTCGATTTCCTTGAGTATGGCTTGGTATTCCTTATTGGTTGTGCAGGACCGGAGCTGTTCTTCCCGCTTTTTGACGCGTTCATGATTGGCCCGGATATCGGTGTCAAAGGAGCGGTAGGTCTTTTTCAAATCCGCAAGATGCTCTTTTTGCGCTTCAATCGCCGCTTCAAATGTATTTAACACAACGGCGATTTCAGAAATTTTCACCGGCAGCGCATTCAGCGTTGATTGAATTCTGGCCGCCGCCGACTCTTTGACCTGCAATTCAATCAGCAGGGCAATCTGTTCTTTTGGAATTTTTGTCATCGTTACATCCAATGCTATCGAATTATTTTATTATATGTCATCCATCAAAAACCGTGAAACTTAGACTCAAACATATTGAAACGGATCCGCCTCAATTCCCAGTGCTTCCACTGTCACATCCAGTCCCTCCGCCTCGATCCGGTCCGCGAGTTGTCCGGCGATCAGGGCAATCATCAATTGTTCGGATGCGAAATGTCCCACATCAATTAACACGCGATGATGGGTTTCAGCGTCTTTTGCATCGTGGAATTTTAAATCCCCGCTGACATAAACTTCCGCATCGGTAGATAAAAACTGTTTCATCAGGCCTGAACCGCTACCCGTGCATACGGCGATTTTTTTGACCGGCATCAACAGCGAACCGGAAACCTTCAGGACAGCCAGACCAAAAGTTGTTTTGATCATCTCGGCTAAAACACCCAGATTCACGGGAGACGCCAATTCGCCGACACGGCCCAGCCCGTGCTGAATGACCATGTCATCGTGGGTTTCGGTGGGCGGCTCCAGAAAACGGCAATTTCGGAGCCCCAATTTTTGCGCAAAAAGATCGTTTAACCCGCCGTTGACAATATCCAGATTGGTATGAGCGGAAAAAATCGCCAGCCGGTTGCGAACGGACAAATCAATAATTTCACCCACTGGCGAATCTAAAATGATATTTTTGATGGCGCGGAAAATCAGCGGATGATGGGTGATGAGCAAATCCGCTTTTCTTTCACATGCGGCCTTGACAACGGAAACGCTTGGGTCCAGAGCCACCACAATGCGCTTGACCGGCCAAGTCCGGTCACCGCACTGCAAGCCGGAATTATCCCAGGATTCGGCCAGACGCTGGGGAGCCAGGGATTCCATCATGTCAATAATATCGTTGACGGCTGTCATTAAAGCGGCCCTATATCCTCAATTTCTTCAACCTGCGCGCATAAAAAAGGCGCGGAGTGCCATGCCTCCACGCCTGAAATCCCTGTTGATCCGCATTGATTACGATTCAGGATGATATGTTGATTAAAATAGATCATCGATAGTGAATGGGCCCACCTGGGTTCGAACCAGGGACCGACCGGTTATGAGCCGGTGGCTCTTCCAGCTGAGCTATGGGCCCGTCATAAGGGTTTTTGTAAATCAAAATTTTTATATGGGTTGTCATGAATTTGTCAAGCGCTATATTGTCATGAATCAATGAAATGTTTTAGTTTCCGGCTCCGGGTGGGATGCCGCAATTTTCGTAAGGCCTTGGCCTCAATCTGCCGGATGCGTTCCCGGGTCACGGCGAAATCGCTGCCTACTTCCTCCAGGGTGTGGTCAGCTTTTTCCCCGATCCCGAACCGCATGCGCAGCACCTTTTCCTCTCGGGGCGTCAGCGTGGCGAGCACTTTTCGGGTCTGCTCGGAAAGATTCATGCTAATGGCCGCATCAGACGGCAGCATGAATGTCTTGTCCTCAATAAAATCACCCAGATGGCTGTCATCCTCTTCACCGATGGGCGTCTCTAAAGAGATCGGTTCCCTTGCGATTTTGAGCACTTTTCTGACTTTATCCAGCGGCACTTCCATTTTATCGGCGATTTCCTCGGGGGTCGGCTCACGCCCGAGTTCCTGGACCAAATATCTGGAGGTGCGGATAAGTTTATTGATGGTTTCGATCATGTGCACGGGAATCCGGATGGTTCTCGCCTGATCGGCGATGGCCCGGGTGATGGCCTGCCGGATCCACCACGTGGCATAGGTGGAAAATTTATAACCGCGGCGGTATTCGAACTTATCCACCGCTTTCATAAGCCCGATATTGCCTTCCTGGATCAGATCCAGAAACTGCAATCCGCGATTGGTGTATTTCTTGGCGATGCTGACCACCAGGCGCAAATTGGCCTTCACCAGTTCGCTCTTGGCTGTTTTCGCCATGAAACGGCCGTCTTCAATACTGGTGATGACTCTTTTTAATGTCCGGCTGTCGGCCTTTAGCTCCACTTCTCTTTCTCTGATCTGAGCGTTGAACGCCTTCAGATCATTCAATACATCAAGGATTTCCTTTTTCGGGGCCGGACAGCAGGCGCAGGCCCATTCAAGAAATTTTTTGTCACTCACCCCCAAGCGATCCCGGACATCCGCTACCGGGGCGTCAAATATCGCGGCGCATTTGCACAATACCTTGGTGGTGGTGTCAAACCATTCCACCTGTTCAAGAATCATTTCCTCGATGCCGTCGATCACATTGCTTTCAAGCCGCCACTCTTTAAAATGCTCAAAAATTTTCCGGTTTCTACGCCTGATGGACCGCTTGATTCTGCGGAATTCTTCCGGGTCCACCTCTGTGTCCGCAAACAATTTTTCCCTGAGATCCTGATTTTCTTCATCGATTTGTTTAATGGCGTCAATCGTTTCCAGAAATTTTTCAATCTGGATGGATTCATCCACAATGGTGTCCCCTTCATCAATATCCCGCAGCACATGTTTGGGACGAAGGGTTCCGGCGGCGATCTGATCTCCTAAATTGATGATACTGTCAACACCCAGTGTTGTTTCGAGCATGGCCCGCAGCACTTCCTGCTCTCCGGCTTCAATCTTCTTGGCGATAACGATTTCACCCTCCCTGGACAACAGGGTGACCATGCCCATTTCGCGCAGGTACATTTTTACCGGGTCCGTTACCGTCCCATAAGTTGACAGGGAATCCACATCATCGGCATCCGAAATCTTATCGGATTCGTCATCATCCTTTATCCCCGAGGCGGTCAGTTTTTTCTTTTTCTCCACCACTTCAATGTCGCGATCATCAAACCACATGAGGGTTTCATCAATCTGATCCGGGGTCATCATTTCATCAGGGAGCGCCTTGCTGATCTGATCAAGGGTCAGATAGCCCTGTTCTTTGCCCTTGGTGACCAATTTGTCCATATCATTTTCATGATTATTGTCCGGGATCATCTCCCCGCTGTCCTCCTGAATCTCTTCGGGTTCGCCTTTTTTCTTTGTGGGCTTTTTTGCCATAAATTCATGCCTCCTGAAATTACCCTGTAATGAGCGTGATTGTAATACTATAAAAAGCTAACGATTGATCCGCTGCGCCTGTTTTTGCCTTAACAGTTCAAACAACAAAACCTCGTCATTGTTTTTTTCCGCTGCTTTTATCTGGTGGAGCAGACTGCCCCGGCGACGCTGTCTGCTGTTCATAAACTGGCAAAGCAGCTTGCCGCACGTTTCGTAATCCCAGCAGTCATCACTGATAGCCAGCGACGCCAGGAGCCGCTGCTCCTCCGGGGACGCCAGCCGGTTCATCAGACCCGACAAATCCGCCTGAGTGGCAACCGGATGTTCTATCAACAAATTTCCCATTGCAATCAACT
>DAIEHU010000048.1 GCA_027353395.1 Desulfobacteraceae bacterium | reverse complement strand
CGCCAAAATGGTTCATGATGTCCTTCATGGCCTGCATTTTATTTTTATAGGATGCGAAATCGATATGTTGCGCAATCCAGGCCCGGATATCAGCGTCCGTCGCCATTCTCGGCAGATAGGTTTCCAGAATTTCAATATACCGGTTATCTCCTTTTTCTCCGGAAAGGCCTATCGTCTCCCGTTCGGATTTGATCAGCTTTTTGATCACCCCGGTCACTTCGTCATCAAAAAGCGATTTTTTGTCGCTTCGCGCGAACTCGCCCATCAAAACCCGCAAGGTGTTCTTTTTTTCTTCATCTTTTTCCTTCATGGCCAGCATGAGGTCTTTTTTGATTTGCTCGTGAATCGTCATGGAAACTCCCGTTAAAAAAATTTATCCGTTCTTCCCCGCTACCACACCTCCGGATACCCGATATCCACAAAAGCGTTTTCCATTTTGAATTTATGGTCCCGCTCCATGGCCGCAAGATCCATGAATATCTGTTTTTGCCGCGGATCGGCGCATCCCTCGGCCAGAGCTGTATAATGATTCATGGCAGCCTCTTCATTTTTCATGGCCAAGGCGAACGCATCCGCAGGGCGCATATCCGCGGATACCAGCGGACGGTCTACTGTTTGGGCGATTTTATAATCACGATTCTCTTCAAACGGCAGATTTTCAGGAATCACTGACCAGAATCCCCTGAGAATTGTCTCGTGCTTTTTTTCTTCCACTGCAAACCGGGCGAACAAGTCTTTCAAGAATGCATCCGTCATTCTGCCCGCCACATCCCGATAAAATTTTTGGGCGTCTATTTCAGCTTGTATGGCTTGTTCAAGTATGGTTTCATATTCGGCTCGGTTCATGAAGTATGTCCTCATTATAAGTTAAATAAGAAGTTTAGCAGCCGAAAGCGCGGCATCATAATCCGGCTCTTCCGCGATTTCCCTGACGATTTGAATATGGCGGATCACGTGGTCTGCGTCCAGAACAAATACCGCCCGCGCCAGCAGCCGCAATTCCTTGATCAACACCCCAAATGCTTGACCGAAACTCGCCTGCCGGTGGTCTGAAAGCGTGACGACCTGGTCGACCCCCGCCGCACCGCACCAGCGTTTCTGGGCAAACGGTAAATCCATGCTGATGGTGAGTATCCGGATACCCGCGTCCAGGCGGGACGCTTCCGTGTTAAACCGCCGGGTTTCCATGTCGCACACCGGTGTATCGAGAGACGGAACCGATGAGATAATCAGCGCTTTTCCGGAAAAATCCTTCAGGGATTTGGGCTTCAATTCGTTGTCCACCACTTCAAAATCCGGCGCCTTATCCCCAATATTCAATGGAGAGCCGACGAGGGTCAGGGGATTTCCACGCATCGTGACTGCATTGGCTGTTTCTGACATATAAAACCTCCTTGTGTTGGTGTTATGCTTCAATGTTCACAAACATGGCGATTGTCTTTTAAATTAACCCTTATCTGATCTTTGTAAAGAGACTTTATACCAAATTTCTGATCTCATTTCATCCTCATTTGTTTTTATTGACAGATACAGATAGAAATCGATAATCTAAACATTTTTCAATTTCTGGAGGCATGGGCGTGGCATGCGGGGTTGAAATATTAGGCGTTGACCGGCAGGATCTGTTTGAAACGGGTGATCCGGAAGAAATTTTGAACCAGAGCCCGCTCTGGGCAAGAGATATAGAACGCCTTGGCCCCTGGACCCGGAGGCGCTCACCCGGAATTGACCAAGCGGGCGATGCCTGGGTATGGACTTCCGGACAACCGGACAAATCCCTCCCCGGATATTCCTGCGATATGTCCCGGATTCTGGTCTGCCGGCGCTGTGCATCAACCATGGATACGGCCTGGCATTTTATCGAAACGGGACGGATGCAGGCCTGGGATTCGGTGATGGCTGTGGAACAGACAGCAGGCCGCGGTCAGCATCAGCGCCAGTGGGTATCGCCCGCCGGGAACATTCACGCCTCATGGTGCTGGCCCATACCCGAACATAAAAGCGGCGAAACGGCCAACTGGAGAAACCTGATGTCGCTTGCGGCGGGATTTATATTCGCCCAGGCCCTGCGGAAATTCAACGTGCCGGTAGAGATCAAATGGCCCAATGACCTGTTGATCCGCGACCGGAAATTCGCCGGTATATTGATTGAAAATCGGGGCGGCCATATACTGACAGGTTGTGGGATCAACCTCGCCTTTGCGCCGGAAGACCGGCTGCTGCGGGACCAGTTTGCCGTGCCGGCAACCCATCTCTCCCGTGAAGGGTTTGATTTTACGCCGCTTGCGTTGTGGATGACACTCACGACCGAAGGCAAAGCCATCTTTGAAACACTGGTTCATGGCGCCAAACCGGCTGAATTTATCAAAATGATCGACACCCGCATGGCGTGGATAGGTAAAAAAGTCGCCATCCGGGAGATGAATGACACTGTTTTTGAAGCCGTGATTCTGGGGCTCTCAAAGGACGGCGGACTCCGGATAAAAAAAGGAAATACAAGCCGGGTGATTTATTCCGGCAGTATTATTCCAGCATAAAAAGGAAATTTCATGAACATCCAACCCAAAACATTCGATCAGGTGCAAAAAGAAATCGAAGGCAAACCCATTGTCATCGCCAACCGGGGCATTCCGGCCCGGCGCATCAGCCGTTCCATATCCGAATGCTTAAACTGCGTTTCCATCATGACGGCCACGGATGTTGACAAAACCTCTCCGTCCACCCTGGGCGCGCATGAGTTGCTGCTTCTCGGCCATGATCCCAACGCCTATCTGAACCTGGATCTCATCATCGAAAAATCCAAGGCCCGGGGCGCCATCGCCATTCATCCGGGCTGGGGGTTTATCGCGGAAAATGAAAGTTTTCCCGCCAAATGCGAAGAAGCCGGAATTGTTTTTATTGGCCCGCCCACCGGCGCCATGAGAACCCTTGGAAACAAGGTGGATGTCCGGCGTTTGGCGAAACAGCTTGGCGTGCCGGTGGTGCCCGGCTCCGAAGGCGCGGTCACCGTGGAAGAGGCGAAAAAAATCGCCCGCAAGATCGGCTTTCCTGTCATGCTCAAGGCCGAAGGCGGCGGCGGGGGCCGGGGTATTTATGAAATTTATTCCGAAGACCAGCTCGAATCCGCGTTTCAGAAAGCATCGGTCATGGCCGAGGTGTCCTTCGGAAATCCTAGGCTGTTTGTGGAAAAACTGCTGACGTCCGTGCGCCATATCGAGATTCAGGTGATCGCGGACCAGCATGGAAACGTGTTCGCCTTTGACGAAAGGGACTGCACGGTTCAGCGGAACCACCAGAAACTGGTGGAAATCACCCCATCCCCCTGGCCGAAAATGACCGATGCGCTGAGAAACGAGCTGAAAGCCTATTCTGAAAGACTCGTCAGGGCCGTCAACTACCATTCTCTGGCCACCGTGGAATTTCTGGTGGATTCGGACGGCCATCCGTATCTCATTGAGGCCAATACCCGGCTTCAGGTGGAGCACGGCATCACCGAATGCCGGTATGGCATCGACCTGGTGGAGGAACAGATCGCCGTGGCCTTTGGATCCGTGCTGCGGTTCACCAGGGAAAACACGGCCCCGTTTCAGCATGTCATGCAGGCGAGGATCAACTGCGAGGATCCCCAGAATAATTTTTCGCCCAATTCCGGCGTCATTACCCGGTACACCTCACCCGGCGGCCAGGGCGTCCGTCTGGATTCCTGCGTGACAGGCGGTTATGAATTCCCCTCCAACTATGATTCGGCGGCCTCCCTGCTCATTACCTACGGCAATTCCTGGATCAAGACCGTGAAACTCATGCAGCGGGCGTTGCGCGAGTACATGATCGGCGGCGTCAAGACCACCATTCCGTTTCACAAGGAAATCGTCAAGCACCCGACGTTTATCTCCGGCGAATATGATACCCGGTTTATTGAAAATACTCCGGAACTCATGGATTACCGGGACCAGGCCCCGGAAGCCCTGCGCCTGTCACGGCTGATTGCCGAAATATCCGCCAAGGGATATAATCCGTTTGTGCAGCTGGGCGCATACCGGGGACTATCCGACAGCCGGGTGGGGCGGTTTGAAGTGGTTTTGCCAGCGCTCAAGGAATCTTTGAGAGAATTCGTTTATCCCCGGCATGACCGGCAGGCGGCTTTGGATTTTGTCCGGGACAGCGGGTATGTGCATTTTTCCGACACCACTACCCGGGACATCACACAAAGCAATTCCGGCAACCGTTTCCGGCTGGGGGAAGACCGGATTATCGGGCCGTATCTCGACCGCTGCGGCTTTTTTTCCCTGGAAAACGGCGGGGGCGCTCATTTTCATGTCGCCATGCTGGCCAACATGACCTATCCTTTCACCGAGGCCCGCATGTGGAATGAATTCGCCCCCCGGTCGCTGAAGCAGATCCTCATCCGGTCCACCAACGTCCTGGGCTATAAGCCCCAGCCCAAAGGGGTCATGCGGCGCACCGGGGAGATGATTTGCGAACATTATGACGTGATCCGGTGTTTTGATTTTTTGAATCATATCGAAAACATGCGCCCCTTTGCGGAAATCGTGCTGAATTCCAGACGTAATATTTTTCAGCCAGCCATTTCCCTGTCCTATGCCAGGGGCTTTGATGTGGAAAGTTATATGGATGTCACCGCGGAAATTCTGCGCATGACCGCTGACGTGGCGGGTGTAAGCGCAACCCAGGCCAGCCGGATGATTATTCTGGGTCTGAAAGACATGGCCGGTGTGTGCCCCCCCCGGTTCATGCGGCAACTGGTTTCCGAAATAAGGAAAAAATACCCGGACCTGATCGTTCATTATCACCGGCATTATACAGATGGCCTGTTTGTCCCTGCGGTGGGCGTAGCGGCGGAGGCCGGCGCCCATATCGTGGATACGGCCATCGGCGCGTCGGTCCGCTGGTACGGCCAGGGTGAGGTGCTGTCCACCTCTGCGTATATCGAGGAGGAACTGGGCTTAAAAACCCATTTGAACAAGGACATGATCCGGGACTGCAATTTCGCCTTGAAGCAAATCATGCCCTATTATGACCGGTATTGTTCCCCCTATTTTCAGGGCATTGATTATGACGTCATCGAACACGGCATGCCCGGCGGCGCCACCTCCTCCTCCCAGGAAGGGGCCATGAAACAGGGGTATATCCGGCTCCTGCCCTATATGCTGCGGTTTCTGGCAGGCACCCGGAAAATCGTCCGGTACCATGATGTGACGCCCGGTTCCCAGATCACCTGGAACACGGCGTTTCTGGCGGTGACGGAAGCTTACAAGCGCGGCGGGGAGCGGCATGTGCGGAAAATGCTCTCGGTGCTGGATACCGTGGCAACGATGCCGGAAGAGGAACTGCCAGCCGATATTCTGGCGGACGGACTGAAACTTTACCGGGACAGCAATGATGCGTTCCGGAACCTGCTTCTGGGCCGCTACGGCAAGCTGCCTCAGGGCTTCCCGCCGGACTGGGTGTATTACAGCGCCTTTGGCAGCGAAGCGGAATGGGCCTTGAAAAACAGAACCGAAGTATCGCCCCTGGAATTTCTGAAGGAAGTGGATATGGATGCGGAACGGGATACCTTGCGCGATCTGATCCGGCGGCAGCCCTCCGAGGAAGAGCTGGTGCTCTACCTTAACCATCCCGGAGACGCTCTGAAAACCATCAAATTCCAGGAACAGTTTGGTGATCCCAATCAGGTGCCTTTGGATGTCTGGTTCGAGGGGCTTCGGCTTCGCAAGGAACTGGAATTCCTGGACACCACGGGCAAGCCCCACAAAATGATGATTCTGGATATCTCGGAGCCCCGGAAAAACGGCATGAGCGTGGTGCGCTACCTGCTGGATTCGGAAATTTACACCCATCAGGTCAAGGTCCGGGAACCCGACGCCCAGGACGGCGCGGTCCTTGAAATGGCCGATCCCGGCAATCGCTATCATATGGGATCGCCAAGCAGAGGGGATTTGTGGGTCATGTATGTCACGGCGGGCGATTATGTGAAACAGGGAGATGAAATTTTCAATATCTCCATCATGAAACAGGAAAAATCGGTGGTTGCGCCGTTTGACGCCATGGTGAAACGGGTCTTGAAAACCGCCAACTATTCCGAAGATCGGAAAATGGTGCCGGTGCAGGAAAATGAGCTTCTGGTGGAACTGGCCCCGGCCCCCACTCTGTGCGGGTCATGCAGCCAGCCGGTGGCGTCCGCGGATTTCAAATTCTGTCCGTATTGCGGGGCCGGAATGTAGAATAGGGATGCGCATTCAGGCTGGAATTATAATATCGCGGATCATCCGTTACCTCCGCCCCGGCCCAGGGTGGGAGGATGATCTTCTGGTCTTCGGATAAAAGTTCGATTTCCGCCACCACCAGACCGGCGTTGTCCCCTTCAAACACATCCACCGACCAGTCCGCGCCTGCAAATTTAACCGGATAGCGGGTTTTTTCGATAAACGGCCGGACGCACAGGTTTTCAAGTATCTGGCCTGCGTCCGGCAGCGGAATCGGGTATTCAAATTCCTGCCGGACCATTCCCTTGTTTTCCCCTTTGAGGGTCAGCCACGCGCGGTCGCCGCTGATGCGGACCCGCACGACGGTTTTGCCGGATATGGGAAGATACCCCTGCCGGATATGGACGCCGGAGTCCGCCGGACGCCAAAGATTCGTGTCTACGATGAATTTCCGTTCGATTTCTTTTGCCATAATTTCGATTTCCTGTGCTTAAAAAAATCATTCGACTCTTTTTTGCCGGGTATGATATTACATCGACATGAATATCGGACTGATCTCGGATACCCACGGCCTGCTGCGGCAAAGCGCCGTCACCGCACTTAAAGGCGTGGATATCATCATCCATGCCGGAGACATCGATACCCCGGAAGTGCTGGCGCAGCTTTCCGCCATCGCCCCCGTATACCCGGTGCGCGGCAATATGGACCGCCATCCGGAAATGAAACATCTCCCCAGATATGAAATTGTTGAAGCCGGGGGGCTTTTTCTGTATGTGATTCATGACCTGATGACGATGGATATGGATCCCGCTGCCGGCATGGATGTCGTGATTTCAGGCCATTCCCACATCCCGGAAATTGCATACCGGGGCCGGGTTTTGTATATCAATCCAGGCAGCGCAGGACCCAAAAGATTTCAGATCCCGGTTTCCGTGGGGATGCTTGAAATAAAAGGCGGCAAAATGACGCCGGAAATTATTGAGCTGGAAGGATAACCTTATTTTCAATCAATTTGAAATGCAAGCGGCTATCCCTTTTTAAACCCAAATCACCCAACCCCAAGGAGGAACAACGTGATGACACATTTCGTAAAAACCCTGCTGACGCTCGCTGTTTGCACAATGGCTGTTTTAACGCTTAAAACCGCCGTATTCGCCGACGAAGTCTCCGATTACATTAACGAAGCCTTGAAATCTTACAAAGACGGGAAATTTACGGAAGCGGTTGACAGCCTCAATTTTGCGGAACAACTGATTCAGCAGAAAAAGAGCGCCGGGCCGGAAGGCTTTCTGCCGAATCCGTTGAAGGGCTGGAAGGCGGAGGCAGCAACCAATACGGCCGCGGGCAATGCCATGATGGGCGGCGGCATCTCCGCTGAACGTTCCTATACCAAGGGGGACAGTTCCGTCAAAGTCCAGATTGTTGCGGATTCCCCTCTTTTGCAGGGAGTGATGATGATGATGTCCAATCCCATGTTTGCATCCTCCGACGGCGGCAAGGTGGAGCGCATCGGTGGACAGAAAGCGGTGATCAAGTATAACCCGGCGGATAAAAACGGGGATGTGAAAATCGTGGTGGCCAACCGCTTTCTAGTCACGGTCGAGGGCAGCGGCATCACGGACGCCGATTTAAAGGAATACGCAAAGGCCATTGATTACACCAAGCTGGCCACCCTGCCGTAAGACGGAATGAATTAAATGCCGGGATAGGAATCCCGGCCCACGCTTTTATATAAGAATGCCGGATTCCTTTTATAATTCCAATTCGCGTTCAAGCGGCATCCGCGTTGGCTGCGTCGTCGGCTCCTTAACTTACAAAGAGTAAGCCTGCGGTCGCCTTCTTCTTGCCGCCTTGATGTCATCTTGAATGCAAAATGGAATAAGGATATCCGGCATTCCTTTCAATCTTCTACCGGATATCCGCATGATATTCCTGAAGCGATTTGGGCATTGACACCCCCTGGCGTCTGGCCCGGATTCCTTTGGCCGCGGCCAGGGCCGAAGCGATGGTGGTAATATACGGCACCTTGTAATTGATGGCCGCTTTCCGGATATACGAATCGTCTTCCTTGCTTTCCCTGCCGCTCGGGGTATTGATGACCAGGTGGATATTGTTGTTTTTGATTTCATCCACAATATCGGGCCGGCCATATCCGAGTTTCCGGATCGGTTCGGCCATAATCCCGTGCTCCTCCAGAAATTGCCGGGTGCCGTTTGTGGCGACAATACGGAAATTCAAATCCTGAAACAACCGGGCCGTTTCCAGCGCGCCGGGCTTGTCCGAATCGGCCACGGTGAACAGCACCGTGCCTTCCAGGGGCAAGGCTGTTTTTGTGGCTTCCTGGGATTTGAAAAACGCCAGACCGAATGAATCCGCCATTCCCAGTACCTCGCCAGTGGAACGCATTTCCGGCCCCAGCACCGGATCCACTTCCGGAAACATATTAAAGGGGAACACCGCTTCCTTGGCCCCGAAATGGGGAATAATCTTGTGGGTCAGGTTAAATTCGGACAGCTTTTTGCCCAGCATGACCTGGGTGGCGATTCTGGCCATGGAAATATTGCACACCTTGGACACCAGCGGCACGGTTCGCGACGCCCGGGGGTTGGCCTCCAGAATATAGACCGTGTCGTCGGCAATGGCGTATTGAATATTCATCAGCCCCACCACTCCCAGCTCAATGGCGATGCGCCGGGTATATTCGTTAATGGTTTCAATGTGTTTAATAGGAATGCTCACCGGTGGAATCACGCACGCGGAATCCCCGGAATGGACCCCGGCCAGTTCGATATGCTCCATGACCGCGGGCACAAACGCATCCGCGCCGTCGGATATGGCGTCCGCTTCCGCCTCAATGGCGTTTTGGAGAAATTTATCAATGAGAATCGGCCGGTCCGGCGACACATCCACGGCGGCCGCCATATACTGCTTCAGCATATCCTCGTCCAGCGCCACCATCATGGCCCGTCCGCCCAGCACATAGGAGGGGCGCACCATGAGCGGGTATCCGATGCGGGCCGCAACCTCCAGTGCCTGGGCCTCGGAATGGGCCATGCCGGATTCCGGCTGGGGAATACCCATTTTTTTGATGACCTGCCGGAACCGGTCCCGGTCTTCGGCCAGATCAATGGTATCCGGTGAGGTTCCCAGAATCCGGACTCCGGCTTCCGCAAGTTCCCGGGCAAGATTCAACGGGGTCTGGCCTCCGAACTGAACAATAACGCCTTCGGGTTTTTCTTTTTCATAAATGGAGAGAACGTCTTCCACGGTCAGGGGCTCAAAATAGAGCTTGTCCGAGGTGTCATAATCCGTGGACACGGTTTCCGGGTTGCAGTTCACCATGATGGATTCATAGTTCGCCTCCCGGATGGCGAAGGCCGCGTGAACACAGCAATAATCAAATTCAATGCCCTGGCCGATACGGTTGGGACCGCCGCCCAGCACCATGATTTTGGGCCGGTCGCTTACCATTACCTGGTCCGGCGCATTATAGGTGGAATAATAATAGGCGGCATCCGCCACCCCGCTCACCGGCACAGGTTCCCAGGCTTCCGAAACGCCCAAGGAAATACGTTTTTTCCTGATGGTTTTTTCGGGAATGTCCAGGAGTTTAGCCAGGTATTTATCCGCAAACCCGTCTTTTTTCGCCTGGACGAGCAGGGCATCCGGCGGCAATTGCCCTTTGTATTTGAGAATCCTCTCCTCAAGCTCCACCAGTTCCTTCATCTGCCGGATAAACCAGGGCTTGATATAGGTGAGTTCATAGAGGCGGTCAATGTCCGCCCCTTTCCGGAGCGCTTCATACATGATAAACTGCCGCTCGCTGGTGGGGGTGCTGACCAGCGTCATCAGTTCATCCAGGGATTTTTGATGGAAATTCTTGGCGAACCCCAGGCCGTAGCGGTTGATTTCCAGGGACCGGATGGCTTTTTGAAATGCTTCCTTGTAGTTTTTGCCGATGCTCATGACCTCGCCCACGGCCCGCATCTGGGTGCCCAGCCGGTCTTCCACCCCCTTGAATTTTTCAAAGGCCCACCGGGCGAATTTCACCACCACGTAATCGCCGGAAGGGGTGTATTTTTCCAAACTCCCATCCCGCCAGTAGGGAATTTCATCCATGGTCATGCCGCCGGCCAGCCATGCGGACACCAGGGCGATGGGAAATCCCGTGGCTTTGGAGGCCAGGGCCGAAGACCGGGACGTGCGGGGATTGATTTCAATCACCACCACCCGGCCGGTTTTCGGGTCATGGGCGAACTGGACGTTGGTGCCGCCGATCACCTCAATGGCCTCAACGATGGCGTAGGAATAATCCTGAAGCCGTTTCTGGAGTTCCCTTGATATGGTCAGCATGGGGGCCGTGCAATAGGAATCGCCGGTATGCACCCCCATGGCGTCCACATTTTCAATAAAGCAGACCGTGATCATCTGGTTTTTGGCGTCCCGGACTACTTCCAGCTCCAGTTCCTCCCATCCCAGCACCGATTCCTCCACCAGCACCTGGTGTATCAGGCTGGCGGCAAGTCCACGGGCCGCGACGACCCGAAGTTCCTCGATATTATAGACCAGCCCGCCGCCGGTGCCCCCCATGGTATAGGCCGGCCGGATGACCACCGGGTATCCCAGGGATTCTGCGGCCCGCTCCGCGTCTTCCAGGGTGTTGACGGCGATACTTTCCGGCATGTCGATGCCGATTTTGCTCATGGTTTCCTTAAACGCGGTGCGGTCCTCGCCGCGCTCGATAGCGCCCAAATTGACACCGATAATCTTGACGCCGTATTTTTTCAGCACCCCCTGGGCCGCCAGTTCCGAGGTCAGGTTCAGGGCCGACTGGCCGCCGAGGTTGGGCAGCAGGGCGTCCGGACGCTCTTTTTCTATAATCCAGGTCATGGTCTGAACATTCAATGGTTCAATATAGGTGACATCCGCCATGCCGGGGTCGGTCATGATGGTGGCGGGATTGGAATTGACCAGCACGATCTCATAGCCTAAGGACCGCAGGGCTTTGCAGGCCTGGGTGCCTGAATAATCAAATTCACAGGCCTGTCCGATAATGATGGGACCGGACCCGATAATCATGACTTTTTTAATATTTTCCAGTCTGGGCATGATGGGGTTCTCTCCTTAATGTAGTTTTAGAAACAACTCGTGCCATCCCAGCAATGGGTGCACAGCCGGTCTTTGGGCAGGCCGATGGCGGTCACCAGGTCTTCCAGCCGTTGGTATTTCAGCGACGTGAGTTTCAGCCGGTCCCGGATGCGGTCCACCATTTCATTGTTTTCCGCGGATCCGGCAATGGCGTATTTCTGTATGTCAATAAAATCAGGCCCTTCAATTTCGTGAATCACTTTTCGCCCGATCAGATCCAGGGTGGACCGGGAACTTGAAAAATTTAAGAATTCACACGGATAAATCAGCGTGGGGCAGGCGGTGCGCATGTGGACTTCCCGCGCCCCGATATCAAATAATATCTGTATATTTTCCTTGAGTTGGGTTCCCCTCACCACCGAATCATCACAAAAAAGCAGCCTTTTGCCGTTAATCAGCTCCTGAACCGGTATCAGCTTCATCCGGGCCACCAGATCCCGGGTTTTCTGGTTCTGGGGCATGAAACTTCGCGGCCATGTGGGGGTATACTTCACAAACGGCCGGCTGTAGGGAATGTTCCGGCAATTGGCGTACCCGATGGCATGCCCGATGCCCGAATCCGGAATTCCCGCAACCACATCCAC
>DAIEHU010000047.1 GCA_027353395.1 Desulfobacteraceae bacterium | reverse complement strand
ATTACAGCGGGCCATCAAGCCCATCCTCACCTCCATTCGTGAACGGGTCAAAACCAATTCCTACTGGCTGGACAACGTCATGAAGGGTTCCAGCCGGTTCCCGGCCCAACTGGACTGGTGCCGGACGTTTGAAGCGGATTATGCGTCCATAACAGCAGCGGAGCTGAACGCACTATCGAAACAATACCTGAATAATGCGAACGCCGCCACCGTGGTGATTGCGCCCGAACCCAAATCCAAAGCGGCTGCCGAACCGGGGAAAAAGAAATAGCTCAATGATTTTTACGGAGAAGCGCTCACGGGGTGGTAATCGCCGCCGTCTCTAACAGACTGATAGTAATATCTGGGATGTTCCGGGGTAACAGTAATTTCCAGGACTGGCATCCCGCCTTCCTGCCCCAGATCGATGCGGTTGCGCCCTTTGTAAAGCGGAACCCGTACCAGAGTCAAATAGGCGGGCAGGGTTTCCCAGCATCGGGTATCGGGCTCCTCCATGATCAGCAGCGCGATGCGGACCAGAAGCTCCGCCAGCGGGTCATCCACTTGCCTTGCAATGGCCTCCTTGGCGACGGCCCTGGCGGTTTCCTTGGCGATGATCTGGGTCAACCGATCCTTCAGGGAGGTTCTTAGCACCCGCCCCACATCGGTGGTGATGGGGCTCCCGGTTTCCGTCCCATTCGATCCATGCGCGGCCACCGGATAAAAACCATCGGTGACGTTTTCATAAGTGGCGAAAGAAAACCGGATGGACGGCGGAAGCACAATATTCTGGGGCACTTTCACCGGCGCACGGCCCTGGGCCGCAAACACAATCAACTCGGCAGCCTCGTCCGTCTTTGGTGATTTTCCCGCTGATGGCGGCAGATACTTCTGGTAGCGTTTTACGTCATCCGAAAACCCCAGGCGCGACCCCAAATCGCATAATCTGTCCGCCACCAGTGCAGGGCTCGGCAATAACTCAGCCAGTTTCTTGTATTCAATATAAGCGTCATTGATTTCCCCCTCCGCCTCAAAGCAATGGGCGATCAGGGCGCGGGTGAACAAATCCCCGGAACAGGCTTCCGGATAATCCTTATACACGGCCAATGCCTGCTTGGCCTCCACCAGCGCGGATTCCGGGTCATTGACCAGGAGATAGTCCATCATCAGATAGGTGTGGACAAACAACCGCTCCGCATACTCCCCTTTATATTCGGTGATCCATTCGGTGGTGACCATGGAAGCGACCTGCTGGCTTGCGCTGATGACTTCCTGGGCCTGGATCAAATCAGAAGCCTTCCGCAGCAGAAGAATGCTTTCCGGATACTGTCCGGCATAATGAAGGATCAATCCCTTTTCCATATAAAAGAGAAGCTGTTCCCGGCTGGAAACTTTATCCGGACTGGACAATGCGGCGGACGCCTCTCCCAGATTACCGCTGTAGAACTCGCTTCTGGCCTGCTGCAATCTGGCGGATGCGCATCCGGACATGACTGCGGCGGCGGAAAAAAAAACCAGCACACACCAGCGCCTGGCGTTCCGGCCAGCGGAGGAAACGTCTTTCATCACGTACCGGTTACCATCCGATAAAGGGTTTTGAAGCTTCCCTGACGATTTCCACATTGTCCGTCCACTCGATCAGACCGGTCTGCAAGTCCGTCAGCTCCAGGACCAGACTGTAATACTGAAGGGTCTTTCTTTTAAGGCGCACCTGTCTGGGCTGTTCCTTGGTGATGGAGCGCAGGGTTCCAGATATCTTATACTCGGCCCCCACCTGCCTGGCCCGCTGAATCCGGGTCTCCGGGCTGACATTGCCGCCGTATTGATAGTCGGATTCTCTCTGAATGGTATCCCGCTGAACTTCGTTGACAAACCGGGCTTTTCCGGATTGGAGGATCTCCTGACGGATATCATCCGTGATGCCACCGGTTTCAATATGCTCGTCTGTATGGTTCGCCACATTGTATATGACCAGCACCGGCCGGTCATCACGCGCCGCCAGAGGGGATTTGCGCATCAGCGAGTCCACCAGACGGCTCACAATCAGCTTTTTATCTGAAAAATCATAATTTTCATCATAGTGCACCACGTCATCCGGCGAAAGATCACGGGTGGTGGCGCTGCAACCCGCCATCATCGACAGGGCCATGATAATCCAGCCCAATGCCATACTTTTCGTCCAAGCGTTCTCAAACATTGACTATCTCCTTTTAAATCAGCAAATTACATTCAAAGCCAATCTTCGCCGCTTTCAAAAACGGCTTTCTATTCATATGAAAAAAAACGCATGTCCGCAAGACATTCAATGGGGCTTCCTGAAAAAAAAGTCCCGGCCATCGGTATGCCAAACACCCGCTGACCGCTTTTTAACCGCTATTACGGCCTGGATGATACAGGCCATTAATTGTTTGCCTCTATAATTATTATTTGTTATGAATAAAAATTACGAATCAAAATAATTTTAACGGATTGATATAATGACAAAATCAACAAACCCAGACAGCCTTCTCCGCAAGATATGGAAATTCTTCACTTCCGTGAAACTGTCCATGTCGGTCCTGCTGTCGCTTGCAGCAACATCTGTCATCGGCACCGTCATCCCCCAGAACGGGATCCCCGAGGTCTATACCCGTCAATACGGGGAAAATCTCTTTAACTTATTCAATGCTCTTGATTTTTTTGATATGTACCATTCCTGGTGGTTTCGCGCGCTTTTGTGCCTCCTGACCATCAATATTACCATATGCTCCATCGAGCGGCTGTCTTCCACCTGGAAAATCATTTTCCCCAAACGCCCTTCTTTTGACGCAAACCGTTTTCAAAAGGTAAAAAACCGCGAAGAATGGACATCCGGCAGTTCTCCGGAGGCCCTGCATGATATCTTTCATCCCTATATCAGCAAACGGTTTTCAGTTTCTCTGTCCCAAAAAACGGAAAGCGGGTATTTTATTTTCGGGGAAAAAGGCCGTTGGACCAGCCTGGGCGTGTATGCGGTGCATCTGAGTGTTATATTGATGGTGGCCGGCGGACTCATCGGGTCGATTTTTGGATTTGACGGAACAGTGAATATCCCGGAAGGGGAATCGGCGGACACCATTTTTCTCGGCAACCATTCGTCGGAGAAAAAGCTGGATTTTCAGATACGATGCGACGACTTTGATGTCAGCTTCTATGATTCGGGGATGCCCAAAGAATACCGGTCCCGCCTGTCCATCATCAAAAATGGCCGGACCGTGACCCGGCAGGATATTCTCGTAAACGCCCCCCTGCGGTTTGAAGGCGTCAATATCTTTCAATCCAGCTACGGCGAAATGCCCTCCGATAAATTTACCGTGACCTTTACCGAGAGGGAATCCGGTTCTCTCTATGATGTGGAAGCGGGCTTCGACAAACCCATCGACATGCCGAACGGCGCGGGCAAATTTATCGTCAAGGATTTCCGAACCAGTTTCGAATACAGCGGATTTAATCTTGGAAAGACCTTCATCTGCACCATGATCCCCACGGGCAAGGAGCCGGAGCCGGTTCTGGTTTCGGTGGATCATCCCCGTTTCGACATGATGCGTCAGGGCGACTTTGTCATTACCATATCCAATGTTCTATATAAATATTATACCGGCCTTCAGGTCACCCGGGATCCCGGCGTTCCAGTGGTGTATGCGGGATTTTTATTCATGATCATAGGATGCTACATTACTTTTTTTATGTTTCATCAGACCATATGCATCCAGTTATCCAACAAAGGCGCCGGCGCGCAGGTGGTGATCGCCGGAATATCCGGCAAGCACAGACCCGGCATGAACACTGTCATTCGCCGGATATCCCATCATTTGAAACAGCTCAGCGCGGCTTGAAAAGGAACGAATAAATGACCAGTTCTGAAATATTTTCAATTATTACATTTATATACGGGGCCGCCGCCTTGCTGTATATGATCGCCTGGGTTTTTAAAAAACCGATGCCCGGCAAACTGGCCACCGCGGCCCTCACCATTGCGGCTATCGGCAATCTGGCCGGGATTCTGCGCCGGTGGGTGGAATCCAATCAAATGGGCATCGGGCGCGCTCCGTTGACCAATCTCTATGAATCCCTGATTTTTTTCGCCCTGACCATTGCGATCCTTTACCTGTTTGTGGAATTCAAATACAAACTGCGGATTCTCGGGGCCATCGCCTCCCTCGTGTCATTTTTATCCATGGCCTATGCGGCGTTGAAACTTAATAACGCCATTCAGCCGCTGATTCCCGCGTTAAAGAGCAACTGGCTGATCGCCCATGTCATGACCTGCTTCATCGGATACGCCGCCTTTACCATCGCATTCGGCATCAGCATCATGTTTCTTGTAAAATCCTCAAAGGAAGCGAAGGCGTCCGGCGAACAGCCATCTGTAATCACCAGCCGGATTCCGTCCTTCGACATTCTGGATGACCTGACCCACCAGATGGTGACATTCGGGTTCCTCTTTTTGTCCATCGGCATCATTACCGGTGCGGTATGGGCCAACCAGGCCTGGGGCCGATACTGGGGATGGGATCCCAAGGAAACCTGGTCGCTGGTCACCTGGCTGATCTATGCAAGCCTGCTTCACGCACGGCTGATGCGGGGATGGAAAGGGAAAAAAATTGCGCTGCTGTCATTTATCGGATTTCTCGCCATGCTGTTTACCTATTTCGGCGTAAACCTGCTTCCGGGTCTGCACAGCTATCAGTAATCATCAAACCCGTTTTTTAATAATCCAACAGGCGCGCCATCACGACCCCCAAGGATAGACCTGACGGAGTTCCCATGGGCAGCAACGGCCATCATCACGCAGCTTCAACAAAGGCAACGCCGGATTCAGCCATTCAAGCATCCGGCTGGGGCGTTGGCCTTTTTTTCATGATCGGCTTTGCGGGGAGTTTACTGGCCGGATGGATTCTGTTCCCGGAGATGCTCTATTCCAAAAAAAAACAGCCCATTGATTTCAACCATGCCGTTCATCTGGAAACGGTCAGCGACGGATGCGACTCCTGCCATTATTTTGAAAAAGACGGCAGCTTCACCGGAATGCCGGACTTAAGCAAATGCGTCGACTGCCATGAATCCGCCCAAACGGGTAACCCGGAAGAGATCAAATTTGTGGATGAATACGTAACGCCGGGCATCGAAGTCCCATGGCTCAATTATTCCAAACAACCCGATTGCGTCTTTTTTTCCCATGCCGCCCATGTGATGGGAGCAGGCATGTCCTGCGAAAGCTGCCACGGGGATATCGGCACATCCGAACACACCCGTGTTTATGAAGAAAACAGGCTGACCGGATACAGCCGGGACATCTGGGGCAAAAACATTTCACGGCTGGGAAAGCCCGAACCCGGAGCGCCGCTGCCCATGAAGATGAACGATTGCGCCAAGTGCCATGAGGAAAAAACCGGTCGTAAGGGGGCCTGTTTTCAATGTCACAAATAACGGCTTGTAAACAAATCCGGCCTAAAATTCTCAATTGTTTTGGAATCATGCAAGGGCGTTCTCATGAAAATTAACCGAAGAAATTTCCTGACATATACAACCGCTGCGGCGCTTGGCGGCGCGGCGGGAACCCTGCTGACCCCGGTGCCTTGGAAATTAATGGACGATGCGGCCATCTGGACCCAGAACTGGCCGTGGACCCCGGTTCCGGAAGCCGGTCCGGTCTCATACAAGCCGTCCATCTGCACCCTCTGCCCCGGCGGATGCGGCATTTATGTCCGGTTTTCCGGAAACCGTCCGGTTAAAATCGAAGGCATGAAAGAGCATCCGGTGAATAAAGGCGCGCTATGCCCTATGGGGCTGTCCGGCCTGCAATACCTGTACGGGCCGGATCGTGTGCGGTCGCCCCTGAAGCGGGAAGGAAAACGCGGAGAGGGGAAATGGAAAAAAATCACCTGGGATGAGGCGCTGGCGGCTGTTACGGAAAAACTTGCAAGCTTAAGGAAATTGGAAGAACCCCAATCCGTGGCCTGCATCACCGGCATGGAGGGGGGAACGCTTCCCAGTCTGATCGGCCGGTTCCTGACCGTCTATGGTTCCCCAAACCTGATGCGCCAGGCCACCGCCCAGGACGCCGGGGCACAGGCTGTATTTCTGACGCAGGGCAAACAGGGAACACCGGGTTTTGACATTGAAAATGCTGATTTTATTTTAAGTTTCGGCTCCGGCATGTTAGACGGCTGGGGCGCGCCAGGGCGCATGTCCCGACTATTTGGCGCGCGCAACACCGCTCAACGGTTTATCCAGATTGAACCCCGCCTGTCTGATACCGCAGCCAGCGCAAACCGCTGGATCGGCATCAATCCGGGGACGGAAGGGGCGCTGGCCTTGGGCCTTGCCCATATCATCGTCAAGGAATCATTATACAATAAACATTTTGTTGAAACATTCACGTTTGGCTTCAATGACTGGAACGATGAGGCCGGGGTGGCCCATACCGGATTCAAAGCCCTGCTTGAAGGGTATGGGCCGGAAAACGTGTCCCGGATCACCGGCATCCAGGAAGCCCTCATCAAATCCCTGGCCCGGGAGTTCGCCGGCTCATCCAGACCCATTGCCATCAATGGCCGCGGAAAGGGCGCATTGCCGGGCGGCATGAATGAGACATTAGCCGTTCACGCGTTGAATGCGTTAATGGGGAATATAAATAAAACCGGCGGACTGTATGTTATCCCGGAGTTGACATACGCCAAATGGCCGGATCTCGGCATGGACGGCATTGCATCCAGGGGCATGCGGCAGCCGCGTTGCGATGGCGCCGGCGGCGACCTCTTCCCCAACAGCCGATTCCTGTTAAACCGGGTGCCGACACTCATCAATACGACAAAAGACGGCTCTCCGGTGGAGGCGCTGCTGGTGGTGGACGCCAACCCCATGTACACCCTTCCGGACACGGCCGCCACCCGAAAAGCATTTGAGCGGATTCCGTTTATTGTGAGTTTTTCCAGCTATATGGATGAAACCGCCAGCTATGCCGATTATATTCTGCCGGATCACTCGCCCCTGGAGCGGTATCAGGATGTTCCGGCGCCCGCGGGCATGTCCCATCAGGTTATCAGCCTGGCGGTGCCGGTGATCAAGCCTCTCTACGACACCAGACACACCGGCGACGCATTTATTCACATGGCCAAGGCCCTGGGCGGATTCATTGAAGAGGCGTTTCCCTGGAACGGCTACGAAGCATTTCTGGAAGACACCTTGCAGGGACATTGGCGTATCCTTAAAAAAAAAGGAGTGGTTGAAATCATTGAAACGCCCGCAGCGTCAGACCGTTTTACATTTAACACGGCATCCGCAAAATATGAATTTTATCCCACGGCCCGGGCAGGAACAGGGAAACGAGACAGCGATGTGCTTCCCGCCTATGCGCCCGCGATCCTGGACGGGGATGAAAAAACCTTCAATCTGATCCTGATTCCCTGCGATTCCATCCGCATGGCCGGTGATCATATGGCCAGTTCACCGTTTATGACCAAAACAGTGGATGATACGGTGCTGAAAAAACAGATGACGCTGGTGGAGATCAATCCGGCCACTGCTTTGAAATTAAACCTGGAAGAAGGCGGCAAGGCCCTTCTGAAAACGCCCAAAGGGAAGGCATCGGTTCTTATTCACCTGTATGAAGGGATCATGCCCGGCCTGATCGCCATGCCCAGGGGGCTTGGCCATACGGCATACAGCGAATATCTGGCGAATAAAGGGACCAATATCAATGAACTGATGGGGCCGATTGAAGACCCGGCATCGGGCCTGGATATGGCATGGGGAATCCGGGCCCAGTTATTCAGGGTGTAAGAAAAATAATTGGCATGTTGTGCTGATGATTAGTATCCAGATAAAACGCTGAGGGTTTCATGAAAGAAAAGCACGATTACGAACGCGCCAGAAGATACGGTATGGTCATTGATCTTGACAAATGCACCGGTTGCGGGGCCTGCATGGTGGGCTGTTATATGGAAAACAATGTGCCATTCAAACCGGATGAAACCAATAAACTAGACAGCATCAACTGGATCCGGGTCTATAAACTGAACAACGGCAAGCCTTATCCGGAAACGGAAATCTGTTATCTCCCCATGCCTTGCATGCAATGCGACGGCGTGGACCTTCATGGCCATTCCCCGTGCGTTTCCGTATGCCCGGCGGTGGCCACCGACTATGACGATGACACCGGCATCGTCAGCCAAATCTATACCCGGTGCTTCGGCTGCCGTTACTGTATGGCGGCTTGTCCGTATCACGCGCGAAAATTCAACTGGTGGGATCCGGTCTGGCCGGCGGACATGAAAAAAGCTTTAAGCCCCGATGTTTCGCCCAGAATGCGGGGCGTTGTGGAAAAATGTTCCTTTTGTTTCCACCGCTACCAGTTGGCCAGAAACAAGGCGTATTTTGAGAACCGGCAAAATGAGCCGCTGGGCGAGGACGACTATCAGACCGCCTGCGCTCAGGCCTGCCCGACAGGGACCATTACCTTTGGCGATTTGAACAATAAAGCCCATGCCGTTCATCAGTTAAAGACCAGCCCCAACGCATTCCGTCTGCTCGAACGGCTGGGAACAAACCCCAAGGTGTATTATTTGACCGCCAAAAACTGGGTGCGGCGGCAGGGAGATAATTATCTGACGGATGAAGAACCGGGTAAGCTCAAGCAAAAACGTTAAAGAACACCATTAAACGCAAATATATGGCAAGGAACGATTCGATGAATGGGATGCCATTGATTCCCGCGGGCGTCAACCGCTGTTCAAAACGGCGGTTTGCTTTCTGGATGGCGGCTGTTACGGCCGTCCTGGTCTGGGGCGTCTACGCCATGTTTCTCATCTGGTATAAGGGGCTCAACCAGACCCGCATGAATGACGCATACGGATTCGCGCTCTGGATCTGGGCGGACCTATCGGTGATCGCCCTGGGCGGCGGCGCTTTCTTTTCCGGATTTTTAACCTATATCGTCGGCAAGGATAAGCTTGCAAACATCATCAATTTTGCAGTCATTATCGGGTTTATCTGCTACAGCTCAGCCCTCTTGATTCTGACCATCGATATCGGGCAGCCGCTCCGGGGATGGTTTATTTTCTGGCACGCCAATGTTCATTCCATGCTCACCGAAGTAGCCTTCTGTCTGTCCTGCTACTTCGCGGTGCTGACCATTGAATTTATCCCCCTGATTCTTGAAAACCCCAGACTTGCCAAAAAGCCGTTCCTGAATCATTTGACCCATAACATGCACGGCGTGATGCCCATTTTTGCGGCCACGGGGGTGTTTTTATCCTTTTTCCATCAAGGTTCCCTGGGCGGCGTGGCCGGGGTTCTTTACGGCCGCCCGTTTGCCTACCGTGAACATGTGTTTATCTGGCCGTGGACATTTTTTCTGTTTACCTGGTCCGCAGCCGCCTGCGGCCCCTGCTTTACCATTCTGGGGATCTGGCTGACGGAGAAAATCACCCGGAAAAAACTGGTCAAGCAGGATGTCATCCGGCTTCTTGCCAAAATTTCCGGCTGGATGATCATCACTTATATTATCGCTAAGACCGCCGATACCCTCTACTGGGCATTTGTCACAGCGCCTTCCAGAGGATTCACCCTGATGGATTTCTATTCCAGCCCCACTTACAATATCGGGCTCCTGTTTATTGAAATCGTGCTGTGCGGATTTGTTCCGGGGCTTATTCTGATCACCCGGAAGGGCCGTGAAAACGCATTTTTGCTGATGTCGGCGGTCATCCTGGCGGTCATGGGCGTTTCCCTTAACCGATGGGTGATGGTGCTTCAGGTCATGGCGGTTCCATTGTTTTCATTTGACGACTGGTTCACCTATATGCCGAGCTGGCAGGAAGTAGCGACCACCATCCTTCCGGTAGCCTACGGGCTGATTGTGATATCTCTGGCATATCGCTATTTGCCGGTTTTCCCGCAGGAACAGGAATTAAATCCCATCGATTAAAGGGGGATACGGAGGAGAACAAGAAATGTTTCCATTTTGCTTTGAATGGGTCTGGGATATGCCTCACATGGTGTTCATGGGAGGATTATGGTACGCGCTGTCCATTATCGGCGCGGGTTTGACGTTTGCAGTTGTGAAATCCATCATTGACATGAAATCACATGATGGGCAGAATCAGGAGCATCACTGATGGATGAAATTATCATAAAAGGCGGCCGTGTTCTCAAGGGAGAAGTGACTGTCGGCGGCGCCAAAAACGCGGCGCTTCCCATTCTTGCCGCTTCCCTGCTGGCGGCCGGCCGGTTTACATTTCACAATGTCCCGATTTTAAAAGATATTGACAGCATCAAAGAGCTGCTGGCCAATATGGGAGCGAGTGTGGAAACAGACGGGCACTCGGTCCATATTGATACGGCCAACCTGAACTGCTTTGAAGCGCCATATGAACAGGTCCGAAAAATGCGGGCGTCCATTCTGGTGCTTGGTCCTCTGCTTTCCCGAATGAAAAAAGCAAAAGTTTCCCTGCCCGGCGGATGCGCCATCGGCGCGCGTCCCATCGACCTTCATTTAAACGGGCTGGCCCTTCTGGGCGCTGACATCCGGCTGGAACATGGATATGTTGAAGCGGAATGCAAACAGATGAAGGGTGCGGATATTTATTTTGACGTCCCAACGGTGACCGGCACGGAAAACCTGATGATGGCGGCGGTTCTGGCAAAAGGCACGACGGTTTTGCGCAATGCGGCCAGGGAGCCGGAGATTATCGCTCTTGCCGACATGCTGAACCTGATGGGCGCGGATATTTCCGGCATGGGGACGGCGGTTGTCACCATCAAAGGGGTCAAAAAATTAAAACCCGCGACCGTCACCATTATTCCGGACCGCATTGAGGCCGGCACGCTGATGGTGGCCGCAGCCCTGACCAGGGGGGATGTCCGGATAAACAATTGTGACCCGAATCACCTGCAATCCGTCATTCACAAACTTGAAAAAACCGGAGCGGTCATAGAGACTTATGGAGATGCGGTTCGTGTAAAAGGAAACCATCCCATACACAGCATTGATATTAAAACCATGCCCTACCCCGGATTTCCAACAGATATGCAGGCCCAGTTCATGGTGCTGATGTCGGTGGCCAATGGGTTCAGCGTGATCGCCGAAAATATTTTTGAAAACCGGTTTATCCACGTCAGCGAGCTTTGCCGCATGGGGGCGGATATCACCATTTCGGGCAATCATGCCATGATTAAAGGCGGCCCCAAACTTTCCGGCGCGCCGGTCATGGCCACCGATCTCCGGGCAAGCGCCTCTCTGATTCTTGCCGGGCTTGTCGCCACGGGAACAACCGTTGTCAGCCGGGTGTATCATCTGGATCGCGGCTATGAGAGCCTTGAAAAGAAACTGGCGGCCCTCGGCGCAACGATTAAACGTGTTTCAGCCAAGAAATCCAAATAAATTAAGAAAACTATGTATAAAAATTTAGCGTTAAATCTAGTCAGGGTGACCGAGTCAGCGGCCCTGGCGGCTGGAAAATTCCTGGGAAAAGGATTAAAGGAAGCCGGAGACGGCGCCGCGGTAGATGCCATGAGAAAAGCGTTCGGCGCCATCGACATCAGCGGCCGCGTTGTCATCGGGGAAGGTGAAAAAGACAAGGCCCCCATGCTTTTCAACGGGGAAAGGGTCGGAAACGGAAACGGCCTTGAGATGGACCTTGCTGTTGATCCGGTGGAGGGGACCAACCTGCTGGCCCGTGGCCGCGCAAATGCCATTGCCGTTGTCGGCGCATCCCCGTCCGGAACCATGTATGACCCCGGCCCCAGCTTTTATATGAAAAAAATCGTATGCCCCAAGGAAGCGGCCAGCGGCATTGATATCGACGCGCCGGTGAAGGACAATCTGCTCACCATTGCAAAAGCTGTCGGAAAAACGGTGGATGAGCTGGTGGTGTTTGTGCTGGAAAAGCCCAGACACAGACAACTGATCGCGGATATCCGGAAAACCGGGGCATGCATCCAGCTTCATACGGACGGAGATGTCGCAGGCTCGCTGATGGCGGCTGACCCGAGTTCTGAAGTGGATGTGATGATGGGAACCGGGGGAACTCCTGAAGGCGTGATTTCGGCCTGCGCCATCCGCGCCCTTGGCGGATGGATGATCGCCCGGCTGGCCCCCCAGAGCGAGGAAGAACGTTGCGCTGTGGCCGAATATGGCAAGGATATGAAAGAAATTCTGACTGTTGAAAGCCTGATAAAAAGCAGGGACGCTTTTTTCGCCGCCACGGGCATTTCCGGAGGGACTTTTTTGCGCGGCGTCAAATATGCCAAAAAGGCTGTTTCACATTCCATGGTCATCAACGGAAACACCGGCACGGTCAGGTGGATCACCTCCCATCACCCTCGTCAAGCGATGTGACAAAACACAAACGCCCAGGCTTGGTATGGATGGTTAATCCCTCACGTGAGGAACCTTCACTTTAAACGGGTGCCAAAATGAAAAAATTCATGATTCGATTCAGAGGCGTACGGGGAAGCTTTCCTGTTCCAGGCATGGACACCCTTAAAATCGGCGGCAATACATCCTGC
>DAIEHU010000473.1 GCA_027353395.1 Desulfobacteraceae bacterium | reverse complement strand
CATCTGACCCTTTTCGTTGAGGTCCTTCGCTACCAGCGACACAAATTGCCCCGGAGCGAAATCAAAACGCTCGACTCCAGGAATGGAAAACTCAAGGTGATAGGTCTGCGCCGGCTCCGACAACAACACCTTCTTCTCAAGCCGTGCGGAATACAAAGGTTCTGCCAATGCTGCAACTTCCTCCTTGCTGGAAACTACCGTTCTGGCGCACGCCTCAGGCCTGCGCCCGGCCGCAACAGTGTTTGAACTTTTTCCCGCTTCCGCAGGGACAGGGATCATTCCGCCCGGCGTTCTGCATAGCGGCACCCATGTCTCTCGCCGCAACCCATTGCATCACATTCGCGGGAGCGCGCTCGGCGCTCAGCTCCGCGGCCATGAACCGCATATATGGATCGACATGCCGGAAGAACATCTTGTAACCGGCGCACAGATAGTTCAGCCCGTCTTCTCCATCCGGCGTCTTCGCAAGGGGGTGCTTTGGGCACTCGCCGTTGCATGCAAACCGCACGTC
>DAIEHU010000472.1:244-512 GCA_027353395.1 Desulfobacteraceae bacterium | reverse complement strand
GCGTGTTTGGCGAACAGGACCTCTCCGACCTCGCACTGGAAGCATTGCGCGATCGCAAGGCCTGCCTGCTCGGCAACCACGGCATGATCGCGCTGGGCAAGAACCTGGCCGAGGCGCTGTCCGTCGCGCTCGAAGTCGAATACCTGTGCGAGCTCTACTGGCGCACATTGTCGGCGGGAGAACCGAAGATACTCACCGCGCAGCAGATGCACGAAGTGAAACAGAAATTTGTCGAATACAAGAAGCGCAGCTAACTGATGCAGCCAAA
>DAIEHU010000472.1:0-234 GCA_027353395.1 Desulfobacteraceae bacterium | reverse complement strand
CCACGTCATTCCGGCGAAGGCCGGAATCCAGCGAAACAAATATCCCGCACAGCGGACGACATTAGGAGTGCTTCGACCTGCTTCGCAGGATGTATTCAATTGTCTGGATTCCGGCCTTCGCCGGAATGACGGAATTGAAGAAAAATAGTTTTTGTAAATTCAGGAAACCAACATGCCCATCAAATCCCGCGTCCGTACTGTCCCGCATTACCCCAAGCAGGGCATCATGTTCCG
>DAIEHU010000471.1:258-514 GCA_027353395.1 Desulfobacteraceae bacterium | reverse complement strand
CATGCCGCGCGTGTCGCGGCCATAGGAGCCTGCCTCGGAACGGAAGCACGGCGTGTGGGCGACGAACTTGAGCGGCAGCGCGGCTCGTCGACGATCTCGTCGCGCAGCAGATTGGTCACCGGCACTTCGGCGGTGGGGATGAGGTAGAAGGTCTCGCCATCGCCGCGCGGCACGCGGAACAGGTCTTCCTCGAACTTGGGCAGCTGGCCGGTGCCGCGCATGGAATCCGCGTTCACCAGATAGGGCACGTAGACCT
>DAIEHU010000471.1:0-248 GCA_027353395.1 Desulfobacteraceae bacterium | reverse complement strand
AGCATGAACTGGGCGAGAGCGCGGTGCAGGCGCGCGATGGCGCCCCGCATGACGGCGAAGCGCGCTCCGGAGAGTTTGGCGGCGGCCTCGAAGTCCAGCCCCAGCGCGGCGCCGACGTCGACATGGTCGCGCACCGTGAAATCGAAACGGCGCGGCTCGCCCCAGCGCAGCACTTCGGCGTTGTCGGCGCTGTCCTTGCCGGCCGGCACGCTTTCGTGCGGCAGGTTGGGAATGCCCATGAGCAGGTC
>DAIEHU010000470.1 GCA_027353395.1 Desulfobacteraceae bacterium | reverse complement strand
AACGATTCTCAACTTTTTGATATGGCTGAAATTACTGCTGCAAATGTGGGCAAACTCCGGGAAATGACCGGAGTTGGCATGATGGAGTGCAAAAAGGCGCTGGTTGCGTCGCAGGGCGACATTAATGCCGCCGTGGATTTGCTCCGCAAGTCCGGCGCGGCCAGTGCCGCCAAGAAGGCGACGCGGGAAGCGCGTGAAGGCGTCATTGCCCAGTTCATCACGCCCGGCGGCAAGTCTGGCGTGCTGGTGGAAGTGAACTGTGAAACGGACTTTGTGGCCCGCAATGAAGACTTTCGCGCTTTTGCGGACGAAATGGCCAAGAAGATCGCCGCCAATTCAGACGCCAATCTGGAGGCCGACCGCGAAGCCGCCGTCGGCAAAATGGGCGAAAACATCAAGATCACGCGCAACGCGCGCCTGGATGTTTCCGGCAACGGCCTCGTGGCCGCCTATATTCATACCGGTGCCAAGGTGGGCGTGCTGGTGGAAGTTGGTGCCGGTAAACCCGAGACCACGGGCAAGG
>DAIEHU010000046.1 GCA_027353395.1 Desulfobacteraceae bacterium | reverse complement strand
CGCCCAGCAAAAAATATTTCAGGGCGGCTTCTCCGGATTCAAGCTGTGATTTATGGAATCCGGTTAATGCATAGATGGGAATGGACATGGTCTCAAGCCCGACAAACAAGAGAATCAGATTTCCGGCGCATGACATGAAAATCATTCCCACACCGGCAAACAAAATCAGCGCGTAATATTCGGCGGAATTTAATTTTTCAAAAAAATCCGCATAACTTAATGACACAAGAACGGTTAAAATGATGATTAAACAGATGACCAGGGTAAGGAAAAACGAAAAACGGTCCGTCAAGACCATCCCGCCGAATGAAGAAGGGGACAACCGGGAAGGCATACGGTTGAAATAAAGACTGGCAAGGGCAAGGACCGCGCCGAAAAGGGACAGAATGCCGGCAAAGCGCGTTTTCGCCGCATTTTTAAAAACACCGCCGATCATGACAAACAGACCTGTCGCGACAAGGATGATCTGTGGCAGAACAGCCGTAAAGTTCATTGCCGATAGCGCAAACGGTAGCCTCTCCATTCAATTCCTCCAGACTAAAAAAACAATAACGCGAGAAGATTAGCGTAATATTATAAAATGTTATAAATTGCCATGCCGGACAGTTGCATTTTTTTTGTTCGTTGCAAAACCATTTTTTTGAACGATCGCCGCAACCGGCGGTTTGTTTTTTTCAGCGATGGACTGTTCTAATTTATAATTATACTGTTCAATAAAATAATTGACGGATGCGTCCATTTTGCGCAGGAACAAGTTGGGAAATATCCCCATGACAAATACCAGAATGGTGATGGGAATCATGGTCATGATTTCCCTGGCGTTTAAGTCGGCCATTTTTTGGTTGGCCTCGCTCGTCACCGGCCCGAACATCACTTTTTGATACATCCACAGCATATAGGTGGCGCCTAAAATCATTCCGGATACTGCAAACACGCCGAAGGCGGGGTATGTTTTAAAAGCGCCGACCAGAATCATGATTTCGCCGACAAAACCGTTTGTGCCGGGAACCGCCACGGAAGCCAGCGTTGCGATCATCAGGAATGTGGCGAATACGGGCATGACTTTGGCCACACACCCGAAATCATCGATCAGCCGGGTATGCCGCCGTTCATAAATCATCCCCACCAGAAGGAAGAGGGCGCCGGTGTTCACGCCGTGATTAAGCATCTGATAAATGCCGCCCTCGATTCCCTGAATATTGAGCGCAAACAATCCCAGCATCACATAACCGAGATGGCTGACGCTGGAATAGGCCACCAGTTTTTTCATGTCCGGCTGCACCCACGCCACCAGCGCGCCGTAAATGATACCGGCGATGGAAAGGAACGCAATCACCGGCAGGAACTGGTGAGAGGCGTATGGGAAAAGCGGCATGGCGAATCTTAAAAATCCATAGGTGCCCATTTTCAGGAGAATGGCCGCCAGAATCACGCTGCCCGCGGTGGGGGCCTCCACATGGGCGTCCGGCAACCAGGTGTGCAGCGGAAAAATCGGCACTTTAATGGCGAATGCAAGCATGAAAGCAGCGCAAAGCCAGAATTGCGCGGATATGGGAAGATTTAAATGATACAGTTCCAGCAGGTTGAATGTGCCCGCGCCGGTTGTTTTATAGCTGTAATAATAGAGGTAGATGATGGCGACCAGCATGAAAATGCTCCCGGCCGCGGTATACAGGAAAAACTTGATGGCGGCATAAATCCGCCGCTGCCCCCCCCATATGCCGATGAGAAGAAACATGGGGATCAGCATAAACTCCCAGAAAATATAAAACACGACGAGATCAAGGGCGACAAATGCGCCGATCATGGCGGTTTCCAGAAGGAGCATGGATATCAGAAAGTATTTTGTTTTTTCCTTGATATAGGTCCATGAACAAAGCACGCATACCGGGACAAAAAAGGTGGTCAGGAGCACGAGCCAAAGACTGATGCCATCGAGTCCGATATGGTAATTCAGTGAAAAGCTTTTAACCCACGGAACCAGTTCCACAAACTGCATTTCAGCCGTGGTATCGCTAAAATTGGCCAGGAGCAAAAGCGATATTAAAAATTCGATAACGGAAACAAGCATGGCGAGTTTCCGGAAAAGTTCATCATTATTGCCGTTCATGTCTTTGATGAACATCAGCAGGAATGCGGACGCCAAAGGGAAAAAAATAATGATGCTGAGGATCGGATAGTGAAATTGGTTCATATATTCGCTCCTGGAATATATTCAGATTGAGTCAGTGTTACTTTCGAAAACGAGCGCATTTTTCAACCGTTCTTTAATACTAGCCAACGTAAATATAATATGCAGCCAGGACAACCGCCCCCACCAGGAAGGATACCGCGTACCGCTGCACATAGCCGGTCTGTGAAAACTTTGCGGTATTGCCGCATTTCATGAAAAAACGAGCGGTTCCATTGACGAGTCCGTCAATGACCACCACATCGATCCCTTTCCAGAGAAACATGCCAAAGCCATGCAGCGGCCGGATAACCACCTTTTCATAGAGTTCATCAATATACCATTTGTTCAGCAGCAGCCGGTAGGAGAAAGGGCTTTTGGCCGCAATGGCTTCCGGAAGCGCCCGTTTTTTCATATACATCAGGTATGCCAAAAAGATGCCGCAGAACACGATCAAAACCGTCAGCAGCATCAATCCATATTCCATGGAAAAAGCGTGATGTGCGGCGCCCTCGGAAACTTCATGAAGCATCTTTGTTCCGTCCGCGGCCATGAGAAGTTTTCCCTCGCCCATTCCCATGACAGGCGCGAGAAAATGCTCAACGCGGTTGCTTCCCATAAGCGCCTCCGGCACGCCGATGAATCCGCCGGCAATGGAGAGAACCGCCAGAATGATCAGAGGGACTGTCATGGTCTTGGGGGATTCGTGGATATGCTGTTTCACATGCTCTGAAGCGCGGCATTCGTTGAAAAATGTCATGAAGATCAGGCGAAACATGTAAAATGACGTCATGGCCGCCGCCATGAGGCCGGCAAGCCACAGGCCGGTGCTTCCCTGGGGGCTGCTGAATGCTTTCCAGAGGATTTCGTCTTTGCTGAAAAATCCGGAGAAGCCTGGAAAACCTACGATTGCAAGGGCTCCGATGAGCATGGTGTAAAATGTGACCGGCATTTTGTCTTTCAATCCGCCCATCTTTCGCATGTCCTGCTCACCGCTCATGGCATGAATCACGCTTCCTGAGCACATGAAGAGAAGCGCCTTGAAGAATGAATGGGTCAATACATGAAACAGTCCGGCGGCGAAAGCGCCGACCCCCAGGCCTAAAAACATATAACCCAACTGGCTGACCGTGGAATAAGCCAGTACTTTTTTGATATCGTTTTGCGTCAGGGCGATGGTGGCGGCCAAAAAGGCGGTCATCGCGCCGACGGTCGCCACAACCGACATGGCGAACGGAGACATGGTATAGAGGATATTGCAGCGCGCCACAAAATAAACGCCTGCGGTAACCATGGTGGCCGCATGGATAAGGGCGGAAACGGGCGTCGGGCCCGCCATTGCGTCCGGGAGCCAGATATACAACGGTATCTGGGCGGATTTGGCGGTGCATCCCATGAAAAACAGGAGACAGATGACGGTAATGAGCTTGGGGGACAGAAGGGAAATGTGGGTGAATACATCGGAAAATTTTAAGGACCATGTCCCATGGGATCCCAAATTCACGAGCAGCAAAAGCATGCCCACGGCAAAAAAGAAATCGCCGACGCGGTTGGTGATAAACGCTTTTTTCCCCGCGACCGCATTGGCCATGTCGGAGAACCAGTATGAGATGAGCAGATATGAACAGACGCCAACCCCTTCCCAGCCCAGAAACATCAGCAAGAAATTGTCCGCCAGAACCAGGGTGATCATGGAGAACATAAACAGGTTCAAATAGGTAAAATACCGGTAATACCGGCCTTCGTCATGCCACATGTAGCCGATGGAATAGACATGGATCAGAAAACCCACCCCGGTCACGAACATGCACATAAACATGGACAGGGGATCGATCTGATATCCCACGCTTGCCTGAAAAGTGCCCGCGGAAATCCATGAAAACCAGTTGAAATCATATAACCGTTTTTCCGCGGGAAGCCCAAGCAACTGGAGAAAAATGGTCAGGGTCACCAGAAAGGACAGTCCGACTGCGCCACAGGCAATCCAGTGCACCAGGCGTTTGCTTTTGTTCTCGATCCTCCGGCCAAAAATACCATTGATCAAAACGCCGGTAAGGGGGAATATCGGGATTAGCCATACGAGATCAAACATAATCATAAACCTCAATTTACCATTTCAGCAGATTAAATTTATCGATGTTGATGGTGCCCGTCTTCTGGTAAAGAAGTACAAAGATGGCAAGTCCGATGGCGGCTTCAGCGCCGGCCACAGCCATAACGCACATAACCATGAAGAGGCCTTCAGCCGATTGGTTGGCCCGTGAGAAAACGACAAAAGCCAGGTTTGCCGCTCCAAGCATGATCTCGATGCAGAGAAACACCACAATGGCATTTTTTCGGATGATGACCCCGAAAGCGCCCATGACAAAGAGAATAACGGACAACGCAAGATAAATGCTCTGGTGGTCGTTCATTATAACGTTCCTTTGATGAAAATTGGATTACTCTTTTTTAGCCAGATAAACCGCTCCGACCACCGCTGCGGTCAGCAAAACGGAAATCAGTTCAAAAGGAATAAGTCCTTCCGAAAAAATATAATTCGCGATTAAATTAACCTCTCCGAAATGGTCCATATTCTGGGTTACCATGTCCCCCTTTAACGCCAGCGGGCTGAATCCGATGCATAGATTTGTCAGGCAGATCAGGAAAAGGATGAGAAGCGCCATGCGGAATATGAAAAGGCTTTTTTTTGTGGCGGGTTCGCCGTTTTCGCGCAGGTTTAACATCATGATGGCGTACAGGATGAACATCATGATGGCGCCGGCATAGACAATGACTTGAAGAATGGCGATAAACTGGCTGTTTAAAAGCAAAAATAGAACGGCAATGCAAAAACAGTTTCCCACCATCCAAAGAGCGCTATGCACCGTATTCTTTGAAAAAATGACGAGCAGTGCGGTCAAGACCGCCGCAACGCCAATGGTTATTACGGGTATTAAATCCATGGTCGGCTGCCTTTCAAAATCATCCTTTAAATTCGAACTGATCCGGGTTCTTTAATTTCTGGATATCGAAGATGCAGCTTTCTCTGTTGTAAGCCACATAATCGTATATTTGGGTCAGGCGGATAGCCTCTTTTGGGCACACCTCCTGGCAAAATCCGCAAAAGATGCAGCGAAGCTCATCAATGACAAATTTTTCCGGACACCGCGTCTGCCCCTCCGCCTCGTAAGGGATGACGGTAATCGCCTGGGACGGACAGATCGCCGCGCAAAGACCGCAGGCGACGCATTTTAATTCACCGTTTTCATTTACATTCAGGCGGTGAAGCCCTCGCCACCGTTCACTTCTTTTGGTTTTTTGATCAGGGTATTGAAGGGTGATCGGTTTTGAAAAAAAATTCTTCAGCGTAAAACCGAGACCGATTAAAATAGGCTTTACATAATGTCCTTTTTCAGCCCGGTCCTTGCTGACGTTGATAATTTCAGATTTTTCCATTATTGCTCCTGCGTTTAACCTGCTTTCCAGCCACTTCTTGAAAATGGTGTGAAAAGTCCGCCATAAACGTATCAGCCCAAAAGGGCCATCACCGCGCCGGTTGCGATAACATTGGCGATGGCTACCGGCAGCATGAATTTCCACTCAAGCTTCATCACTTTGTCGTATCGCAGCCGGGGGATCGTGGCCCGGATCCAGATGCATATAAAAATAACGGCAAATGTTTTAATAAAAAACCAGACAACGCCCGGCAGCGCCGGCCCCTGCCATCCGCCTAGAAACAGCGTGGTCACCAGGGATGCGAATACAAACAGATGCGTATATTCCGCCAGGAAGAACAGAGCGAATTTCATGCTGCTGTACTCTACATTATATCCGCAGCAGAGTTCCGATTCCGCTTCGGGCATATCAAACGGAATGCGGTTAAGTTCGGCGATGCCGCTGATAAAAAACACAAAAAACGCGACCGGCTGCCGGATAATATTCCAGATGCCGTTTTGTTGGGCGTTCACCATGTCCACCAGGCTGAAAGAGCCGCTCAACATGATAATCGCAATCACGGAAAACGCCATGGAAAGCTCATAACTGATGATCATGGCCGAAGCCCGCAGACCGCCCATATACCCGTATTTATTGCCGGATGACCACCCGCCGAGAATGGTCCCATAAGCCCCAAGGGTGGCGAATCCCAGGATAAAAAGGACGCCGATGGATGGATTCGCCAGGTAAAGGGTGATCTGTTTCCCGAAAAGGGTGATGGGCTTTCCGAACGGAATGACCGCCAGGAGGATGATGGCGGCGGATATGCTGATTATCGGCGCCAGCAGAAAAACCGCTTTATCGGCGTTTTCCGGAATGACTTCCTCCTTGAAAAAATTTTTGATGCCGTCGGCTATCGGCTGGAGAAGCCCGTGATAGCCAACCCGCATGGGCCCCAGCCGGAGCTGAAAATGGCCCAGCACTTTTCTTTCCAGCCATGTGGTGTAGGCGATGAAAAAAAGGCATACGCCGAATATGACAATGAGTTTGATTACAGGAATGATAAGATAGTCAATCATCAGACATACTCCGTTAGGATGCTTTTTCGATTCTGACAGCGCTCACTTTATATTCGGGAATTTTGGATACAGGGTCGACGACCGCATGGGTCAGAAGATTCACCGCGGCTTCATGGAAATGGAAGGGCACAAAAACCATGCCCTGGCTGGAGCGATCATTTAACCAGGTTTTGACCCGGATGCTGCCGCGCCGGGAAATAATATTGATATAATCGCCTTCCGCAATTCCCATTTTTTGGGCGTCAGCACGGCTTATCTCAGCCAGAGCCTCCGGGTACAGGCGATTTAAGCCGGAACCCCGCCGGGTCATCGTGCCGGTGTGATAATGTTCCAACACCCTGCCCGTGCTTAAAATAAATGGATATTCCTTGTCCGCGGATTCAACGGGCGGTTTAAACGGGATCACAAAGAACTGGCCTTTCCCCCTGGTGAAATTCCCTCGATGGAGCACCGGGGTGCCGGGATGGTTTTTATCCGGGCACGGCCAGACCAGCCCTTTTTCTGCGATTCTTTCATAAGTGATGCCCGCGTAACTGGGCGTCAGCGTGTTAATCTCGCGCATAATCGCCTCCGCCGTGGAAGCCGGCATGGGATAACCCATTCTCTTTGAGATTTCATTGATGATCCAGATGTCTTCCTTCGCATCACCCGGCGGTTCCAGCGCTTTTCGCACCCGCTGAACCAGCCGTTCCGTATTGGTGACCGTGCCGTCCTTTTCTGCAAAACAGGCGGCCGGGAAAACCACATGGGCCTTTTTCGCGGTTTCGGTTAAGAAAATATCCTGAACCGCCAAAAATTCTAAAGTTTCCAGGCCGTGCTCGACATGATGTTTGTCCGGATCAGACAGCATCGGGTTCTCACCCATGACGTAGATGGCTTTGACCTGCCCGGATGCGGCCCCGGAGATCATCTCAGTAACTGTGAGTCCTATTTTGGAGGGGATACGGACGCCTCCCCAGGCATCGGCGAATTTTTTAATGGCCTTTTCATCAGCCACCGGCTGGTATCCGGAAAACACATTGGGGAGTCCGCCCATATCGCAGGCGCCCTGGACATTGTTCTGACCGCGAAGGGGATTGATGCCGCCGCCATCCACGCCGATATTGCCGCAAAGCATGGCAAGACTGGCAAGGGATTTGACATTATCCGTTCCGGTGGTGTGCTTTGTAATCCCCATGGCGTAGAGGATGGATGCCGGCCGCGCCTTTCCATACAACCGGGCGGCGGCAATCAAATCATCTGCCGGGATGCCGGTGGTGGCGGACACATGATCCGGCGTGAAGGTTTCCAGATGGGCCTTCAGCGCTTCAAATCCTTCGGTGCGCTCATCAATATATTTTTGAGCCTGCAAGCCTTCTTTCAGGATGATGTGCATAAGGCCGTTGATCCATGCCACATCGGTTCCCGGTCTGGGGCGCAGCCAGAGCGTGGCATGATCCACCAGGGAAATGCGTCTGGGGTCGATGACCAGGAGCTTGGCCCCGTTGCGCGTCACCGCTTCCTTCACGTAATTGGCGATGATGGGATGGTTTTCATCCGTATTGGTGCCCGTAGTCAGGATGACTTCGGCTTTTAGAATGTCGCTGATGGGGTTTGTCATGGCCCCGCTTCCAAATGTCGCGGCAAGACCTGCCACAGTGGAGCTATGTCAGAGACGGGCGCAGTGGTCAACGCTGTTTGTGCCGATCACTGCGCGCATGAATTTCTGGAATAGAAAATTTTCCTCATTGGTGCATCTGGCGGATGTCAATCCGGCGATGCTGTCAGGGCCGAATTGATCCTTGATGGCGGACAGGCGTTTGGCGGTATAATCCAGCGCCTCTTCCCAGGAGGCTTCCCGGAATTGGCCGTTTTCCTTTATAAGCGGCGTTTTCAGGCGGTTTTCATCCCCGATGAATTCATAGCCGAACCGGCCTTTGACGCAAAGGCTCCCCTGGTTGACGCCGTCATCCGTCTCTGTGTGTACGCCGATAACGCGGTTTTCAAGCGCGCTGAGTTCGAGCTGGCATCCGCATCCGCAATAACCGCAAGTGGTTTTGACCCGTTTTCCCATCCAGGGACGCCCCTTGCGGCGGCTGAGATTCTCGGTCAACGCGCCGGTGGGGCAGACAGACAGGCATTCCCCGCAGGACTTGCACTTGTCGGCAGCCACCGGAACCAGCCGGGCCTCATCGCCTTCTCCAATAATATCAATGGCGCCGATGCCTTTTATGGACTGACACGCGGTAACGCATCGCCGGCACAGGATACACCGTTCCGGCCAGTAGCGGATGAGCGAGGTGGCATAAGCGTCATCGCGTTTCTGCGCTCTGGGTTCGAACGCCACATCGGTGATGCCGAACTTGTAGACGATATTTTGAAGGTCGCATTCTCCGGCCCGGTCGCAGACGGGACAATCCAGGGCATGGTGGAGCAGGATTTTTTTCAGGTTGATGACCCGCTGGGCATGAAGGGCGTCTGACTGGGTGGCGACGTCGAGCCCTTCCTCAACCGGGGTGTTGCAGGATGTCACCGGGCCGGGGCGGCCCTTGATCTCAACAATGCACATATTGCATGAGCCGATAGGCGGGAGCCGTTTATGAAAACACAAAGTCGGAATATCGATTCCTGTTTGCTGAGCCGCTTCCAAAATGGTCTTCCCTTCCGGAACAGACACCATTTTCCCGTCAATTGTCAAGCTGACCATACTCATTTATTGTTTACCTCTTATTTTAAAAGCCTTTACCGGTCGATCTCTCCAAGCACCACATCCAGGCTGCCGATGATGGCGATGGCGTCCGCCACCATATGGCCCACGAGAAGACGGGGAAGCGCGCTGGCCAGGTAAAAACAGGATGACCGGATCTTCAGGCGATACGGATGTTCCGTTCCATCACCCACCAGGTAAAATCCAAGTTCCCCCTTGGCGCCTTCAACTGCCGCATAAACCTCGCCTTTGGGCGCCGCGGGCCCTTTGGTATGCATCATAAACCGGCGAATGAGCGCGCTGATATCATTTTGCACATCCACCGTCCGCGGGTTGGTGATCCACGGGCTGTCCGTCTGCACCGGTCCTTCGGGTAGATTCTCAATCGCCTGGGAAATGATATTGATGGATTGTTTAAATTCTTCCATCCGGACCAGATACCGGTCGTATACATCGCCGTTTTCCCCCACGGGGATCTGAAAATCAAAATCCTCATAGCTGGAATAGGGAAATGCTTTTCGGACATCATAGGCGACGCCGGATCCCCTGAGACTGGGACCGGTCAATCCATAGTTGACCGCTTCTTCGGCGGAAATTTTCCCGATATTCATGGTCCGGGTGGTCCAAATTTTATTCTTCGTCAAAAGGGTATGATACCCTTCCATCGCTTTGGGAAACCACTTTACAAAGGCACGGACTTTTTTGATAAATTCGCTGGTCGTATCCTGGGCGACGCCCCCGATGCGGAAAAAAGTCGGCGTCAGCCGGTAGCCGGCGATCTCTTCATTGATGTCCATGATCATTTCGCGGTCCCGGAACGCATAGAAGATAACGGTCATGGCGCCGATATCCAACGCATGGGTGCCAATCCAGAGGTGGTGCCCCATGATCCGGGCGAACTCCGCCATGATGACCCTGAGATACTGGGCCCGTTTCGGCACCTCAAGCCCCAGCAGTTTTTCGGCGGCAATGCAATACCCGATGTTGTTGGCTGAGGCGGCCGAGTAATCAAGACGGTCCGTAAGTGGTATAACCTGCTGAAACAGCTTGCTTTCGGCAATTTTTTCAATGCCTCGATGCAGGTATCCGATATGGGGCGTCGCCTTGACGATGGTTTCTCCGTCAAGCTCCACAATTAACCGGAGTACGCCGTGGGTGGCCGGATGGTGGGGGCCCATATTCAGGGTGATGGTTTTGCTTTCCGTCATGATTCGCAATGCCTGATTATATGGTTTTTAACAATAATCTTGAATGGTTGTCGTGTCAAATGGCTTGTCAAAATCTTTGCCTTCCAGCGGGAAATCCTTTCTTAACGGGTGCCCTTCAAAGTTTTCCCATGTAAGGATGCGCCGCAGGCCAGGATGATTGGAAAAAAGAATTCCCATGAGATCAAATACTTCTCTTTCCGCCCAATCGGCGGAATGCCAGATGCGGCTCACGCTGGGAATTTCCTGGCCTTCGCCGATTTCCGTCCGGACGATGATGCGGGTAAAATTCTTGGTTGACAGCAGCAGGTAGACCACATCAAAACGGGGGGTTCTGGGCATCCGGTCGATGCTCAGAATATCGGTCAACATGTCAAAAGGAAATGGTTTGTTTTCGTGAAGGAACTTCATTACTTCCAAAAATGCATCCGCTGCAATGGTGATTTCGCAGATACCCTGCGCGTCGCATTGCTTTGTGATTGCATCCGGGTGTTTTTCGCTGATTGCGTTGATAATCGTTTGCATCTCCATCCTCAATGAATTCCCTTGATCAACGATTGGTAGTTTGAAATTCGCAATTTTCTGTTAAAACAATCCGGCTTTAAAATCCGGCCGCTGGTTTAATTTTTCGGTTCGTATTTTTTCCTGGATTTTCATCAAACCCGCCAAAACCGCTTCCGGCCGGGGAGGACACCCTGGTATATAAACGTCCACCGGAATAATCTGGTCGACACCCTGCACAACGGCGTAGCTCTGGAAAACGCCGCCGCATGAAGCGCAGGCGCCCATGGCGATCACCCATTTGGGCGCAGGCATCTGCTCATAAAGCTGAATCACGGCGGGCGCGATTTTTCGAGTCACAGTGCCGGCCACGATCATCAAATCCGACTGGCGCGGAGACGGGCGGAAAACCTCCGCCCCGAATCTTGCGACATCAAATCGCGCCATTCCGACACACATCATTTCAATGGCGCAACAGGCCAGTCCGAAGGTCATGGGCCACAACGACATGGCCCGGCAAGTGTCAAAAATCTTTTTGGGCAGCGCCAGTTGAATCAGCTCCGGTGAGATTTCCGACTGTGATTTTAGGATACAGCTTACATCTTGATTTTCTTGGGCCATGTAAACACACCTTTTCGATAGAAATAAAAGCCGGCTGCAACCAGCACGCATACAAAGATAAAAATTTCCCAGAAAGCCATATATCCTACAGATGCCTTATAGAACACCGCTACCGGAAATAAATAGAGGACATCCACGTCAAACGCCAGAAACAGCAGCGCATATAAATAATAGGTAATACCGATGCGGGTCCATGCGCCGCCCTGCGGGGTCATGCCGCATTCATAGGGCTGGCTGAACGCTCCGCCTTTCGCCCTTGGCGAAAACAAAACCGCGACAAGAAGCGGGAACGCGGCAAACCCGATTCCCGCGAGCAGAAACAGAATAATGCTGAAGTGAAACCAGTTAAAAACCATCGCAACAACCCCCTGTTTATCATTCCATCCTTCCAGATAATATGAAATTTTCCTTTTATATTAATTTGAAATGAAATGTAAAGATAAAATTACATGATGAATCTTTATAATTAAAAATAACATCTTGACACCCATGACTGAATGACATAATTAAAAAAATTTCTACGGATTAAAATTTCATATTAATTATCATTCTGGAGACTTGTCCTCATGCTGACAGAATATTTACCGATTCTATATATGATTCTTTTGGCCGTGGGTTTCGGCGCCGGAACCGTATTTTTGTCCCATATTCTCGGCCCCAAACGGCCGTTTAGAATAAAAAAAGAAACGTATGAATGCGGACTCCCCAGCGAAGGCGCGCAGTATGCGCAAACGCCCATTAAATTTTACGTCACCGCCCTTCTTTTCCTTGTGTTTGACCTTGAATGCGTCTTTCTATATCCGTGGGCGGTATATTATAGGAGGATGGGGATGTTCGGCTTTATTGAAATGATGTTCTTTCTTCTGATTCTGCTGG
>DAIEHU010000469.1 GCA_027353395.1 Desulfobacteraceae bacterium | reverse complement strand
GGTGAGCTTCCCGTTTTCGGCATGGATCCTGACCGGCGCGGCCAGCATCTCGATGCGGACCCCCTCCTCCTCCAGGTGATGGATCTCCGCCTTGGAGGCCGGCATCTCCTCCTTGGTCCTGCGGTAGAGGATGAAAACCTTATCCGAACCGGTGCGCAGGGCGGTGCGGGCCACGTCAATGGCCACGTTGCCGCCGCCGACCACCACCACGTTGCGGCCGATATTGACCTCCTCGCCGGTCAAGACCCGGCGCAGGTAATCGACCCCGTGCAGGACCCCGGCCGTGCCCTCCTCGCCTTCGATCCCCAGTTTGCGGCTGACATGCGCGCCCACGCCGATAAAAACCGCCTCGAAACCCTCTTGGCGCAGGTCTTCGATGGTCTTGTCCCGGCCGATGGTCACCCCGGTGACCACCTTCACCCCGCAACTCTTGAGGGCGTAGAGTTCGGCGCCGATGATGTCCCGGGGCAACCGGTAATGGGGGATTCCCACCGCCAGCATCCCGCCAAACACCGGCAGGCTC
>DAIEHU010000468.1 GCA_027353395.1 Desulfobacteraceae bacterium | reverse complement strand
CAACGGCGTCCTGCCGAACAACGCCGGAGCCAATGACAGCCTTGTGCTCGCGATCCGCGACCGCGAACGCGCGGCAGTCGCCAACATGCCAGCCGTCCTTGCCGGATTCCCGCGCGACTTCATCGAGCTCAAACCGGACAACATGGTCGGCTTCGCCGCGCTGCGCTCCTTGTTCCGATGCTCAACGGACGTGCCCTCCGACAATTCTGCCCACCTGCGCGAACACATCGGGCCGTCTCTTGACACAATGATCGATGAGCTGGCCGCGACCAGTCACGGCCTCATCATGTGCATGGGCAAGGGCGGGGTCGGCAAGACCACGATCGCCGCCGCTATCGCCACCCGCCTGGCCCAGAAGGGCCATGACGTCCACCTCACCACCACAGACCCGGCAGGACATTTGGAGCACGCCGTCGGCGACTCCCATAACCTGCCCAGCCTCAGCATCTCCCGGATCGACCCGCGACACGCGCTGAAGGAGTACCGCGAGCATGTCATGGCGACCAAGGGCAAGAACCTCGACGATGCG
>DAIEHU010000467.1 GCA_027353395.1 Desulfobacteraceae bacterium | reverse complement strand
TTTGTCATGTGGTGCTGACTTACCCGGAGACTTGGCCTTATATGCCGTTTCTGTTCGTCGGCTCATAGCCTTACGCTCAGGGTTGGACGCTCCCTGCGATCGCTCTCGCCTGCGGCGAGCCTTCCGCTTCGCTCCGCCGTCGGACGACTCCTCGCGGAATCGCCCTTGCTTTCGGCTATTATTTATGTTCCTATCTCTCGACAGGAACAGGATTTACATACAGGGACTTATACCCCGTAAGATCACGCCCGCGCCGGGCGTACGCAATCCGCTCAAGCCGACCCAAGTAGCCGTGGTTGGTTTCCGACAAGCACAGCGGCGGGCGGCTTAGCTATCCGTTGGCCGTGAAACCAGAAATTTGCTTCATCATGAAAGGAAGGGATAAAAACACAAATAGCATTTTGGGAATACCATGCTGACCAGATTTCTCAAAAACACACTCACCAAAAGGAGAGCAGAGATGAATAAAGATAATAAGTGTCCGGTAACAGGCGGCGTTGACAAACCCACTGCCAGCAGTGGCACGTCAAACCGG
>DAIEHU010000466.1 GCA_027353395.1 Desulfobacteraceae bacterium | reverse complement strand
TATGAGCCGATCCACGGCTCTGCCCCCGACATTGCCGGCAGGGGCGTGGCCAATCCGCTCGGCACGATCCTGTCCGTTGCGATGATGCTGCGATACACTTTCGAGCGGGCGGATCTGGCGCTGCGGGTGGAGCGCGCGGTCGAGGCGGTACTTGCGCGCGGGCTGCGCACCGCCGACATCTATACGGACGGCTGTACGCGGGTCGGTACCGCAGAGATGGGTGCCGCCGTGGCGGCGGCACTGGATTCCTGAACAACCAGTAACAGGCCCGGTACGGACCGGATTGCGGGAACTGCGCGGGCAGCAGAGGCAGGCTATGATGCGGGTAGGTGTGGTCGGGTGGCGCGGCATGGTGGGTTCCGTGCTGATGCAGCGCATGCGCGCCGAAGGTGATTTCGCTCTGGTCGAGCCGGAGTTTTTTTCCACCTCGCAGGCCGGAGGCAGGGGGCCGGATATCGGCAGGGATGTTCCTCCGCTCCGGGACGCGCGCGACCTGGTGATGCTCCGGACCATGGACGCGATCATCTCCTGCCAGGGC
>DAIEHU010000465.1 GCA_027353395.1 Desulfobacteraceae bacterium | reverse complement strand
CTGATCGTCGGCGACCACCACGCGGATGCTCACGAGGGTTCCCGGGTGCGCAGTCGCGCGCTGACGAGGAATCCTCCGTCGCCCTGGGCCTCGGCCCGCAGCGTCCCCCCGAATGAACGCGCCCGCTCGGTCATGCCGATGATGCCGTTCATGGGGGTGCGGATTTCATGGCTCATGTTGGCGAGAAATTCGCTTTTGGCGGTATTGGCAAGGTTGGCGCGCTCGGCGGAGGCACGGGCCTCGCGGGCGGTGAGCTTGAGTTCCAGATTCAGTTTTTCGAGCTGCGCCTTGGCCTCCTTCAATTCAATCTCCATTCCTTTGCGGTCGGAAATATTCTGGATGACGGCTTGAAACTCGGCCGCCGCCCTGTCTTCGCGAACGAGACGGCGAATCGTGTATTGATGCCATTCCTGATGACCGGCAGCGGCGGTCGCGCGACGGTCAAAGCTGCACGCCGGCCGCGCCTCGGATAGCAAGGCGAGGTCTTGCCGGACTTTGACAGCTTCATTTGAATCCAGATGGTCGAAGAAGTTCCGGTCCAGCCATTCCGCC
>DAIEHU010000464.1 GCA_027353395.1 Desulfobacteraceae bacterium | reverse complement strand
TTTTTTTACCCGGCATAAAACATTCAAAACAGTCCATCATTCTGGCGAAGGCCGAGATCCATCAAAAACAATACTTCGTCATTCCGGCGAAAGCCTGAATACATTATATTCAGCTAGTTATAAATTATCTGGACCCCGGCCTGCGCCGGGGCGACAACTTTTTACGATTGCATCAGATATGGATCAAGCCAGTTTCCTTTTCTCCCTCAGAGACGCCGGAACGCAGAGAGAGCATCCATTACCCTCAGCGGCTCTGCGCCTCTGCGCGAAATCAGACGCCCATCTTGGGTGATGAAATCATAATTCCAATCCCAAATCATAGCGCTATCTTTGTTGGCTCGTCTATCGGCTCCTCAACATACTGACTGTATGCCTTCGTCGCCTCAATCCTCGCCGACTTGATATCATCTTTGATTTGGAATTGGAATAAAAACGGAGTTTGTGTCCCACAAGAGAACGACGCCTAAATCCGTTGTTGATAAAAACACCATCATATCCTATGGTTGATGCGTATATCCATCATCCTTTTTTTTATTCAGACAAGGAAATTGTGACATGGC
>DAIEHU010000463.1 GCA_027353395.1 Desulfobacteraceae bacterium | reverse complement strand
TAAGACGCATGTCGCCCTGCACCGTGAACATTGCTATCCGTCTGAGAACACGGGTTCGTATTTCTCCCTGGCATGCAGGGCAGATAAAAATTAGCTCGGCAGGGTTTGACAGCATCACGCTTCAGTCGAATGTGCTGTCTTTCAACAATCCCCTGGGGCTGATGTTTGCTATTGCCGATTATTTCGGCGTCAGTGGCATACATATCCAGATCGAATCCGCATCTCCGCCGCGAAGCGCTCTGGGAGGCTCATCTGCTGCGGGGGTGGCACTGGTGGCGGCGCTTTCGGCGCTTTTTGAAAAAACCGGGGTAAAACCTTTGACCCGGCGCCAGATCGTGTGGACGGCTCATGCCATTGAAGAAAGCGTGGCTGGTGTTCCCTGTGGATTGCAGGATCAATTGGCCGCGGTTTATGGAGGCGTGAACGCCTGGTACTGGAAGGATGCACTCAGCCCCGGCGGATTTTACAGAAAAAGCCTTGTCCGGAAGTCTGAATGCAGTGATTTCGCACGGCATATCCTGGCGGCCTACAGCGGGGTTCCCCATGAGTCCAAAAACATCAATGGCCG
>DAIEHU010000462.1 GCA_027353395.1 Desulfobacteraceae bacterium | reverse complement strand
GAAAATCATCGAATTTACGCGTCGGCGCCGCTCTCGTCAAGGTAAAACTCCCGGCCTGGCGTCTGTCTGTTCCGGGTCCGTAATTTTCTTGCTGGCCCAGGGGCGGTATTGTATATCTTGGGGTTCGTGCAGGGGGAGGAGCGGGGGTCCGGGTGACATAGGTGGGTGGCGGAAGTGCATGGGAATCGAACCCACCCGCCAGGCTATTAACCCGGCGCACCGGATTTGAAGTCCGGGAGGGCCACCAGTGCCCTTTCCACTTCCGTATTGCCGAAAAAAATACTAGGATGGCAGCTATGGGGTGGGTGCCGTTTCGCGACTGCGGCGAAGGCTGCCCCATAACCTAATGAAAGAATAATAATTTTTTCTGACTTACAGCACAACTCTTATTTTTAGGAACCTGGCCGATGGAATGTGAACGTTTCAAAAAACTTCTCAAGTCGTGGTACATACAAGTCCAAAACGAGGCCTTGGCCCCGGCCCGCATGGTTGACTTCATGGAGAACCATGTCGAGGGCTGTCCGGTCTGCAAGATGGACCCCGAGGCCAAGAAGGATATCGCCAAGATT
>DAIEHU010000461.1 GCA_027353395.1 Desulfobacteraceae bacterium | reverse complement strand
GAAATACCCGCCCTGCCCTGCATAATGGGGCAAAACGAGCTTGCTTGCGAATGCCGCGTCATTTAACAACGGAAAACTGGCCTCGTCTTTACCGGAAGGCGGGGAATAAGTATAATAGCCTTCCACGGGATATTGGCCGGCAATCTCAAGAATCGAGTCCGCCGCGCCGTCATTCATCCCGTAAGCATCCGTCAAGTCGATCACCTGCTTTTCATTCGGGTCAAACTGGAGGCGCATGTCATCAATTCGATCATCACCGGCCCGCTTTACATGGAGGGTTACAGAATTGGCGGCATTATTGGGATTGATCAGGGTCAGACGGGTTCTCCACCACCCGGTCGGCGGCGTGATATGCGGAACAATCATATGTGTATCTGACTGATCCACGGGCATCGCAAAAAGGGTGTCGATGGCGTTTCGTTTCCCGGTTGAATTTTGAGAATAAATGTATGCAGACAAAGGATTGCCGCCGGTCTCCACAACATCCATCCATCCGCCGTCCGGAACATGATAAAACGGGGCAGTCCCGGGAGTGATGGCATATTTGCCGCCGGGAGGGATAGCATCCGAAACTTCATAAAGAA
>DAIEHU010000460.1 GCA_027353395.1 Desulfobacteraceae bacterium | reverse complement strand
ATCCAGGGAGAGGACGTTTAAGAGCAGGAACAGAAAGGTCAGGGAGGCGTAATAGGCCAAGTCGCGCACGTCCAGCACCCCCCGCTCGATGCTGGCGAAACGGCTGCCAGTGCCCAGGTCGCGGAGCAGGTCGCCGGCGGTGTTGCCCATGAAGTGGGTGAGGCCGCTGGAGCCCAGGATGTAGAGCAGGCCGCTTAAGAGCACCGTGAGGATCAGGGCCACGATCTGGTTATCGGTGCGGGAGGATACGTAGAGCCCGATGGCGATGTAGGTCGAGGCCATGAGCATTGCCCCCAGGTAGCCGCCGATCACCGGCCCCCAGTCCAGGGGCCCGAGCAGGGAAACGGTGAGCGGCAGACCGAAGGTGAGGATCAGCGCCACCCCCACCAGGACCAGCACCGCCAGGAACTTGCCCAGCACCAGGTCCCAGAGCCGCACCGGCAGGGTAAGCAGGATCTCCAGGGTGCCCATCCGCTGCTCCTCGCTCCACTGGCGCATGGTGAGCGCCGCGACCAGGAAGACCATCAGGCTGGGCATCCAGCGAAACAGAGGCCTGACGTCGGCGGTGTTGCGGGCGAAGAAGGCCTCCAGCC
>DAIEHU010000045.1 GCA_027353395.1 Desulfobacteraceae bacterium | reverse complement strand
CATTGGTGACAGAACTGCTGAACTGATTAAAATAACCATTGGAAACGCATATCCGGATTCGGAAAATTTTGAAACCATGGAAGTCAAGGGCCGGGATCTGGTTTCCGGCATTCCCAAAATATTGGCGATTGACTCAGAAGAAATCCGGGTGGCGATATCCGAGCAGGTTGACGCAATTGTTGAAATCACAAAAATCGCTTTGGAACAAACCCCGCCGGAGCTGGCGGCGGATATTGTCGACAGAGGCATTGCATTAACCGGTGGCGGCGCTCTTTTAAAGAATCTGGATAAACTGCTTCGTGAAGAAACCGGTCTGCCGATTACGGTGGCGGCGGACCCTCTGTCAACCGTGGCGTTAGGTTCAGGAATGACCCTTGATAGTCTTGACATCCTTCGACAGGTCGTAATTGATTAATCCATGTTTTCAAAAAAGACGATTACCTTTGGCGGCGCGATTGTTTTAATCGCGCTGATTGTGATTGTTTTTTCATTCCGTTATATTCGAACCTCTGCTGTGAATGGCCTTGCGGTGCGGACCGTCTTATCGGTGATGTGCCCCATTCAGGCCGCTATCTCTTCATCTGTCCGTTATATCGGCGCGTTAGGGTCGCATTATATTTTTTTGACACATGCCGCCAGGGAAAACGATGCGCTTAAAAAACAGTTGGCCCTGGCGGAGTCTCGAAATAATGAATGCACGGAAATCGCCATCGCCAATCAGCGTCTCAGAAAATTTGTCGCGCTGAAAGACCAGAGCCCGTTCACGCTCCTGGCGGCGGAAGTCATCGCCCAGGATCCTTCCCCCTGGTTTAACAGCATCATCATCAATAAAGGCGAGAATGACGGTGTTCACCGGGGCTGCCCCGCGATTGCCTGTGAAGGTATTGTCGGATATGTGCTGGAGGCGTCCGCCGGCTATGCGAAAATCCTGCTGATTATCGACCGGAACAGCTCCGTGGATTCCCTTGTGCAGAAAAACCGCACCCGTGGCATCGCCCAGGGGATGGGCACCGGTTTATGCCGTCTGGATTACGCCCTGCGGCAAAATGATGTCATGGTCGGAGATGTGGTGGTGACTTCCGGATTTGACGGCATTTATCCCAAAGGGTTGCGGGTGGGGTTTGTGTCAAAGGTGATTCGTAAAAATTCCGGAATGTTCCAGAATATTGAGCTGACCCCTTATGTAAATTTTCAAAAACTTGAAGAGATCATGATTATTTTAAATCCTGGCACTTATGATTTTGAGAGCGAGCCGTAATGCGATTTGCGGGGAGCGTCTTTTTTTTCGTCTTGCTGATCGGTCTGCAAACAACGATTTTTTCAAGCCTTCCCTGCACGTTGTCCCTGTATGATATCCTGATTCCGGCGGTGGTCTATTTAACCCTGTTCCGTCCATATAAAACAGGATTTCCGGCCATCATTATCGCCGGGGTCGTTATGGATATACTGTCCGAAGCGCCGCCGGGATTTTATTTCATCACTTATACCATCATTTTTCTGGTATTTCAGAGATCCAAAAAATATTTTCACGTTCTAAACATGGCGCTGTTTCAAATCGTCACCATCATCGGGATTTTAATCGAATATTGTATTTTTAGCCTGTTGACGTCGATACAGGCGGTGAGGCTTGATATGGCGCTCCACTCGCTTCAAACCGTTTTGATGCAAGTGGCGTGGGCTGTTGTGACCGTCCCGCTGTTTTATTTCATTTTGGGTTACGGATTTAAACATCTGGATCAGTTCGTCCTCAGGGGATTGAAACCCGGCGTGTGATGATGAAACTTCAGAAACGCCGCATCGGCCGGCATCATTCCATATCCATACAGGCGATGACTCAGGAAAATGAACTTTATAAATGTTTTCATGCTGTTGACGGTCACTGGTACCGGCGGCGGCTGTTCGGCCTGATGATCATTGTATTGATCGCGTTCGGCCTTCTGGCGGCCCGTCTGTTCTATTTGCAGATATATCTTGGGGATTATTATTATAATTTGTCTAAAAACAATTGCGTCCGCATGCAGCGCGTCAATGCCGTCCGGGGACTGATACTGGATCGTTCCGGCAAGCTGCTTGTGGAAAACAGCCCATCGTTTGATTTAACGGTGATCCCGTCAGACGCAAAGCCGATCGATGCAACAATTAACAAATTAATTCAATATGTTCCAGAATTTGCAGATGAAATTCAAAAAACCATCCAGAAAAAATCCATGGGGTATGGATATCAGCCGGTTTTGCTGAAACGGGATATCGGCCGGGATGCGCTGGCCCGCATATCCGCGCATCAGTTTGATCTTCCTGGGATTGTTATTGAGGCCAATGCCCGGAGAAATTATATCTATCCAGGACTTGCCGCGCATTTGATCGGCTATCTGGGTGAGATTAATGTTGATGAAATCAACCGGAATTTGTATCCGGATAAAAGGAGCGGGGATGTAACCGGCCGGTCTGGTGTGGAAAAATCCTTTGATTCGTATTTAAGCGGGGTTTCCGGCGGCAGAATTGTTCAGGTCAACGCCAGAGGCCAGATGGTTGAGGTTTTGGATACTGTTCCGCCGGTATCGGGGGACAGTCTTTTTTTAACCATCGACTATGCATTGCAGCATACCGCCGATACATTGCTTCAGGGTAAAGTGGGGGTGGCCATCGCCATGGACCCGGCGACCGGAGAAATACTGGCGATGGCCAACAGCCCGACATTTGACCAGAATGATTTTATCGGCGGTATTTCAACGGGCAAATGGAAGGTGTTGATGTCCAATCCGGATCGGCCCATGTTAAACCGGGCCATTCAGGGCGAATACCCGCCGGCATCGACGTATAAAGTGGTGACAGCCATGGCGGCGCTGGGAGAGGGGATTATCGGCCAGGATATCACTTTTTTTTGTTCCGGCAGTTACAACTATGGCGGCCGCGATTACGGATGCTGGAGAAAACAGGGGCATGGCCGTGTGGATGTCGTAAGTGCGCTTGCCCAGTCCTGCGATGTTTTTTTTTATAATTGCGGCATCAGACTCGGTGTGGACCGGCTTGCCAGGTATGCTGCAAAATGCGGTCTTGGCGCGCAAACCGGTATCGAAATGGATAATGAAGCGGACGGATTAATTCCCACCGCCGCCTGGAAAAAAAAACGCATCGGAACACCCTGGCAGGGAGGGGAGAATCTCTCCATCGCCATTGGCCAGGGGTATAATCTGGTGACCCCGTTACAGCTTCTGGTCATGTTCAGTGCGGTGGCGAACGGCGGCACGTTGTTAAAACCCGAAATCGTCAAGTCCGTGAATACGGTTGAAGGCGATGCTGTCATCACCGGAGCGCCGGAGATACGGGGAAAACTGCCAGTCGACCGGCATTCGCTGGAGCTGATCCGGCAAGGATTGCTGCAGGCGGTGAATATCCCCCAGGGAACCGCCCACGGTTATGTTTTTGATAGCCGGCTGCAGATCAGCGGCAAAACCGGAACCGCACAGGTGGTCAGCCGCGCCATGGAAAAAGAGGGGCCCAATAAGGGCGGCAGAAATATATATAAATCTCACGCCTGGTTTGTGGGGTACGCGCCTTCCGAGCATCCCAAAATCGCCGTTTGTGTTCTGGTTGAACATGGAGAACATGGGGCCAGCGGCGCGGGACCGGTGGCGAAGGAGATGATAGTTTCTTATTTGAAAGGTATGGCAAACCAGACTTCGGTTCCGGCAGCGCCATAAATCCCAAAAAAATGACAGGAGATTGACACACCATGTCAGGTTCATCTACCGGAAATAATTTAGAAAATAGAATCCCGTCCGCTCCGCCGAACTTTATCCGGCATATTATTGAAGAGGACACGCGGACCGGCAAATATGACGGCCGTGTCATTACCCGGTTTCCACCGGAACCCAACGGATACCTGCATATCGGCCACGCCAAGTCCATTTGCCTGAATTTCGGCCTTTCCATCGACTATCATGGTGATTGCCATCTAAGGTTTGATGACACCAATCCGGAAAAGGAAGAAGTGGAGTATGTGGAATCCATTAAAGCCGATGTCCGGTGGCTGGGGTTTGACTGGAAAGACCACCGGTATTTTACCTCTGACTATTTTGACCGGCTTTATGATTATGCCGTGCGGTTGATCCGGATGGGCAAGGCCTATGTTGACAGTTTGAGCGCGGAAGACATCCGGCGTTACCGGGGAACCCTCACTGAACCCGGCAAGGACAGTCCTTTTCGCAACCGGTCGGTGGATGAGAATCTGGCGTTGTTTCAAAAAATGAAAGAGGGCGGCCTTGATGAAGGCGAATGCGTGCTGAGGGCGAAAATCGACATGGCGGCTCCGAATATGGTCATGCGGGATCCGGCGTTATACCGGATCCGGAAAGCCCATCACCACCGGACTGGAGACAAATGGTGCATATACCCCATGTATGATTTCGCTCATTGTCTGTCGGATTCCATTGAAGGGATCACCCATTCCATCTGCACCCTTGAGTTTGAAAATAACCGGGAGCTCTATGACTGGATTCTGGACACCCTGAAGGTGTATCATCCCCGGCAGATTGAATTTGCGCGACTGAATTTAAGCTATACGGTGCTAAGCAAGCGCAAACTGATTGAACTGGTGACCGGGGGGCATGTAACCGGATGGGATGACCCGCGCATGCCCACTCTTTCCGGACTGCGCCGAAGAGGATATACTCCTGAATCAATTAGAAATTTTTGCGATCGTATCGGCGTTGCAAAACGCGACAGCATGGTGGATCTGGGCCTGCTGGAATACGTGATCCGGGAGGATCTGAACAAAAAAGCCCATCGGGTCATGGCGGTTTTAAATCCGCTTCGGGTGGTGATCGAAAATTATCCGGAAGATCAGGCGGAAATGCTGACAGCCGTCAACAATCCCGAAGACCCGGATATGGGAGCACGCCAATTGCCGTTTTCCAGGGTGTTATATATCGAGCGCGATGATTTTATGGAAAATCCGCCCAAAAAATTTTTCCGGCTTTCTCCCGGACGGGAAGTCCGGCTGCGCTACGCCTATTTTATCACATGCACGGAAGTGATCAAAAACGAAACCGGAGAGGTCGTTGAATTGCGCTGTTCTTATGATCCGGCGACCAGAGGCGGGGATGCGCCTGATGGCCGGAAAGTAAAGGCCACCCTTCACTGGGTGTCGGCTGCGCATGCCATTGACGCTCAGGTCCGTCTGTATGAAACACTTTTTTCTGTCGAGAATCCGGCTGCGGCGGAGGATTTCAAAGCGGTCCTCAATGCCGGTTCAGTCCAGACCCTGACAGGGTGCAAGGTGGAACCCAGTCTTGCGGACGCCCCGCCCGGCTTTAGTTGCCAGTTTGAAAGGCTCGGTTATTTCTGCGTTGACATACGGGATTGCGTCCCCGGTAGGCCGGTGTTTAACCGGGTTGTCACGTTAAAGGATATGTGGGTGAAAATAAAGGATCAGCATCAAAAATAATGATCCATTCAGGAGAATGATATGGGATTATGGCGGTTTTTCACCGGCAAATCGCCGGAGGATATCGAACGGGCAGGCGATGCGTATTATAACGCCGCTGAGTTTGGCCAGGCGAAACTGGAATATGAAAAGGCCCTGGATAAAGCGGAGCGGAAAGGGCTGGAAAATCAAAACGCCATTGCCTTGCTTCGGGAGAAAATCGGAGCCGCGAGAGAGGCCTTGGCCAGAGCCCATCTGCAAAATGGCGGACATCTCATGGAATCGCATAATTTTGCCGAAGCGGAAGACCTGTTCCGGCTGGCCCTGGAACTGACCGGCGACCCGGATTTAAAACAGGAAATCAAGTCCGCGATGGTGCGGCTTGGCGACGTAATGTCCCCTGACAGGCCTGATATTGTTCCTGCTTCGCCGCATCCCGATCCTGTCCCTGCGGCCGATGTCATGGACGATGAAGAAGCGTATTTTGCCATTTTATGCAATGCGGCGCCTGAACCGGTCAGAGAAGCGTATCAAAGTTATGGCCCGGCATTTAAAGAAGGATTTATCGCCTTAAATAATGGAGACTTTAAAGCCGCCGCAAAGAAATTATCAGACGCTTTTGCCGAAAACCCGGAAGAGCGGCCGTTGATTGCGCTGGAGCTTGCCACCGCGCTCATGAACCTGAGTCAATATGACCGGGCCTTGGAACTGGTTTCGCGATTTGTCGAGAACCATCCGGATGAATTGCGGGGGTATCAGATGCTGTGCGATATTGACTGGGCCACCGGGAATTTTGATGACGCCGTCCGCCGGATTGAAGTCTGTCCCGCATCCTTGAGGGAAACATTTCCGGTTCAAATGCTCTTGGGTGAAACCTATTTCCAACTGGAACGATATGCCGACGCCAAAGCCATATTTTTGGCCTGTCAAAGCCGGTATGGCCAGAATGAGCTGCTTTCCCGGGCCCTTGCAAAAACCTTTGAAGCCACGGGGAATGCGGAAAAAGCAAAGGATATATACAGCCGGATTCTTTCCGGGTGCGCCAGTTGCGGCGCGAGGACCGATCCGTTTGTCAAGAGAAGATATGCCGAACTTTGTTTCGCCGCCGGGGAAAGGTCTTCCCGTGTTCTGGAATTATATTTTTCAGTCGCCCAGGAGGATCCGGACAGCAGAGAAGACTGCTATCAGCGCATCGGCGAGATTTATGCGGCCCTGGGTAATGAAAAAGAAGCCCGCCGTTATCAGGTAAGATTTTAATGTACCGTATATATTAATGTTTATGCCCTTCATGAGGACGGAGCCCACTATAAAAAATATTCCCCCGTCTGATTTCATCTCCCGGCTGGTGGAAATCAACCGCATGAAAATTTACGGTTTTGAACGGTTTGTGTTTTTCCCTGGCATGATGTTCAATTCAAAGGAGAAATGGTGGGGTGATGGCGGCTTGCGGGCGGTTTCCCATGAAGGTCTGGATTTGTGTTTTTTTGAGGGGGAAGGCGGCGCAAAATTCCGGCTGGATGAAACCGTTCAGGTGCCGATGGTCTATGACGGGGTTATTGTCCATATGATGGATGATTTTCTCGGGAAAACCGTCGTCACCCAGCATGGGTTCGGGGACTTCCGGTATGGCGATATGCTCTCGTTATATGGTCATGTGCATCCGGATCCGCATTTGCATGTCGGAGACCGGATATGTCAGGGGGATGTGTTTGCTTGCCTGTCGGATACTACCGGCCGGCCAACGCTTCTGCCGCCCCATCTGCATATCTCCCTGGCGAAGGCGTGGATGTTGCCCCAGGTCAGGGTGCTCACATGGAAGATGCTCAACCAGGCGGACCGATCGGTTTTCATTGATCCCTTGACCGTCCTGAATGCGGATTTCGCTGTTGTTGATTATGACCGATCGGTTAATGTTTGTGACTTATATGCGAAATGCAGCTATGTGAAATCACAGGCGGACACCTGAGAAAAGAGGAGGCAGCATGGAAACAGGGAGAGAAGGTGACATCAGCTTTATCAGTGGGAACTGGCCGCCTGATGCAGGCCGCCCCACAATTATTTTTATTCATGGCGCGGCACTGTCCAAAGGCCTCTGGGCCGCTCAGGTGGAGGCACTTGCAGATATCGCAGGCGCCATCGCCATTGACCTGCCGGGGCATAAGGATTCGAAGGGAACCGCCTGCGACCGGATTTCGGATTATGCCAGCGCCGTGATCGGTTTTGTTGACCGGTTGGAAATTCCCAATCCGGTTCTTTGCGGAATGAGCATGGGCGGCGCCATTGCGCTGGAGCTTCTGATAACCCGGCCCGATCTTTTCCGGTCTGCCATTCTGATGCACACCGGCGCGCGGTTGAAGGTTTTGCCGATGCTTTTTGAAACCATCCAAAAGGACTATTCCAACTATCTGGATATGGCGGTTTTATTTTCCATTTCAAAGAAAAGCGACCGGTTGGAAATGAAAGCCATCATGGATGAGATTACCGTGTCGTCCCCGGATACGGCGTTAAAGGATTTTACCGCCTGCGACCGGTTTGATGTGATGGAAAAACTTGGGGAGATCATGGCGAAAGTCCTGGTGATCACCGGCGATGATGATGTGATAACCCCTCAGAAATACGGCCAGTATTTGCATCAACACATTAAAGGCGCCGGATTGGCCGCCATTGCGGGAGCCGGTCATCTGTCGCCTGTTGAAAAACCGGAAGAAGTCAGCCGGTTGATTCGGGCGTTTGTATCGTCACTCCTGTAAAAAGCCGATGAATCTGCTTGAAAATCCGTCAAACGTCAGATATATCGCAAAAGATATTCAACACAAGTTTACGGCCGGGGGAAAATGATGATCAGAGCAGGAGTTGTGGGAGCGACAGGATATGCCGGGGCGGAGCTGGTGCGCCTTCTTGCGGGACATCCTGAGGTGGCGTTGACCATTCTGACCTCCCGTCAGTATGCCGGGAAGCCGTTTGTGGACATCTTCCCTTCCATGAAGGGAATCGTGGACATCGTCTGCGAAGCCTATGATGCGGGCCAGGCGGGTGAAAAGGCGGATGTCGTGTTTATGGCCCTTCCCCACAAACTGCCCATGAATTTTGTGCCGGAGCTTCTGAAAAATGGTAAGAAAATTGTGGATTTGTCCGCGGATTTTAGATTTTCCAGCGCATCGGCCTATGAAGCGGTCTATCAGCCCCACACCGCCAAGGATTTATTGGAACAGTCCGTCTACGGGCTATGCGAGGTATTCAGGGAACGGATCCGGAATGCGGCCTTGATCGGCAATCCGGGCTGTTACCCCACCAGTGTCATTTTACCTCTGTATCCTCTGATTAAAAACGGCTTTGTGGACGCCGCATCCATTATTGCGGACAGCAAATCCGGGGTCAGCGGCGCCGGGCGTTCCCTTTCCCTGGCCTCTCACTATTGCGAAGTCACGGAATCCTTCAAGGCATATAAGGTCGACGGGCATCGGCATCAGCCAGAGATGAATGAAATCCTGAGCCTTGCCGCGGGATATCCGGTGAACATCACCTTTGTTCCCCACCTGCTGCCCATGTCCAGGGGCATGGAATCAACGATATATGCGAATCTAAAGAAAAGTGTATCGTATCCGGATATTTATGATTGTCTGGCGGATTTTTACAGCGGTTGTCCTTTTATCCGGCTGACGGACAACGGCCGGCCCCCGGATACAGCCCATGTGCGGGGAACCAATTTCTGCGACATCGGATTTGTGCTGGAAAAAGGAAAAAACCGGATTATTCTGATGTCCGTCATCGACAATCTGGTGAAAGGCGCGGCGGGTCAGGCTGTCCAGAACATGAATCTGATGATGGGGCTTGCCGAATCCGCAGGCCTGAACGCGGTCCCGTTTCCCATATGATTCAGGGTATTCACCTCATGAAAATTTCCCAGATTTCCATTTTTATTGAAAACCGGTCCGGCCGGCTTGCGAAAATCACCACTGCGCTTGGGGCCGCAGGCGTCAATATCCGGGCACTGTCGCTCGCCGACACATCGGATTTCGGCATTTTGCGCCTGATTGTCAACCAGACGGAAAAAGCGATTAATACCTTAAAGGATCATGGGTTTACGGTCATGGTGTCATCCGTTATCGCGGTGGCGGTTCCGGATACCCCCGGCGCTTTGGGCAATCTTTTGTCTTTGATGGAACATGCCGGACTCAATGTGGAATACATGTATGCGTTTGTCACCAAAAATCAGGACCAGGCGGTGATTATCTTACGGTTTGACGATATTGACAAGGCCATTGAAACATTGATGGAAAATGATATTACCGTGCTTGATGAAGGCGCATTGATGGAAATGTGATGCGCATTGGATAAATGAACATTTTAGCAATGGAGGATGGACCTGTGAAAAGAATGATCCTGGCGGCGTGTGTGTGCGTTATGATGTGTGTTTCTGCATCCGTAATTTTTGCGGGAACGGATGCGTATCATGTGGGGTGCGTGTTTTCAATCACCGGGAAAGCCTCCTGGCTGGGTGAGCCCGAGCGGAATACGGTGCAGATGATTGTCAAGCAGATAAATGACGCCGGCGGCATTAATGGCCATCCGCTTGTGCTTTATATTGAAGATGACCAGGGCGACAATACCCGGGCCGTGAACGCCATTAAAAAGCTCATTAAAAAGGACAAGGTCTGCGCCATTATCGGCCCCTCCCTGAGCGGCACATCGCTGGCCGGCGTACCGGTCGTCACCCAGGACCAGATTCCCATGATTTCGTGCGCGTCCGCGGCGAAAATCACCACCCCGGTTACTGAACGGAAATGGGTGTTTAAAACCGCGCCCAATGACAGTGATGCGGCGCGTAATATTTTCGCCCACATGAACGCCCATAAAATTGAAAAGATCGGCATTATGACCGATTCCACCGGATTCGGCGCAGCCGGCCGGGAACAGATGAAAGCCATCGCCGGTGAATATAAGATTCAGATTGTCGCCGATGAAACCTATAATCCCACGGATACGGACATGACCGCGCCGCTCATCAATATCCGGAATTCCGGGGCACAGGCCATTATTAACTGGTCCATCGTTCCGGCCCAGTCCATTGTTCCTAAAAACATGAAAGACCTGAAAATGACCATTCCTCTTTATCAGAGCCACGGCTTTGCGAATATCAAATATGCCGAAGCCGCCGGTGAAGCCGCTGAAGGATGCATTTTCCCGGCAGGCAGGATCATGGCCGTGGATACACTCCCGGATAACCAGCCCCAGAAGAAAGTTCTGGAGGCTTACAAAAAGGCCTATGAGTCTGCTTATAAGGATCATGTCAGCACTTTTGGCGGACACGCCTATGATGCACTGTGGATTGTAACGGACGCATTGAAAAAGGTGGGGGATAACCCCGCCAAGCTCCGCGATGAATTAGAAAAGACAAAATTTGTCGGCATTGGCGGGGTTTTTGAATTTTCTCCCACCGATCATTGCGGACTGGACAAGGATGATTTTGCGATGATGACGGTCAAGAACGGGAAATTTGTTGTCTTGAAAGATTAAATCTCATTGCCTGTCTAAGCCATTTCCTGTCCGCTGCCGCTCCTGATTTTGCCGGCAGCGGACAGGTTTTTTGCAAACGGGCGGCAGCCTTAACAATAATGATGCCTGGATCAAAATGACCTCCGCGGACGCCAACCTGATTGATATAATTCAGTTCCTTTTTATGGGAATCCAGCGGGGGTGTATTTACGCCTTGGCCGCCATGGGGTTTAACATGATCTACAACGCCACCGGGATCATCAATTTCGCCCAGGGCGAATTCGTGGTCCTGGGGGGGTTGATGATGGTAACATTGACAATGGCGCTGCACCTGCCAATGCCACTGGCGTTTATCCTCACCGTTTTTTTTGTCGTGGGGGCCGGGATTTTAATGGAGAGACTGACCATCAATCCGGTGAAACAGCCCACGGTGCTGCGCCTCATCATTATCACCATCGCGGTTTCCATTATCATCAAAGGTGCTGCGATGATCTTCTGGGGCAAGGGGTCTCATTACATGCGCCATTTTTCAAGCGCCGAACCCCTTGATTTCCACGGCGCCACCATTTTGCCCCAGACCCTCTGGATTATAGGCATTCTCCTCGTGGTGGTGATCGCCTATGGTTTCTTCTTTAATTTCACCATGACCGGCAAATGCATGCGCGCCTGCGCCATTAACCGGGATGCGGCGCGGCTGGCAGGCATTGATGACCGGAAAATGGTCATGCTGTCTTTTGCCTTGTCCGCCGGTATCGGCGCGGTCGCCGGCATCATTATCACGCCCGTGATTCAGATGGACTACGCCCGGGGGGCGATGCTCGGCTTAAAAGGATTCGGGGCCGCCGTCCTGGGGGGGCTTGGCAACAGCGCCGGCGCGGTTGCAGCCGGAATCCTGCTGGGCGTTCTGGAGGCTCTGGGCGCGGGGTATATCTCCTCGCACTATATGGACGCCATTGCGTTGGTGATTCTTCTCTTTGTGCTGTTCATCCGTCCCAGCGGTATTTTCGGGAGTTCCGAGGCCATGAGGTTAAAAGAATTTTAACATGAGAGAGAAAAACAGCTCCGGATTGATTCTCCTGATATTATTGGTAATTTTTTTGCCGCAGGTTATTACCAATGATTATTATCTAGGCATCCTGATTTTCACAGGACTGAACAGCTTGGCGTGCATCGGACTGTGTCTGCTCATGGGGTATGCCGGTCAAATTTCCATCGGGCATGGCGCTTTCGTTGCTATCGGCGCATATGGGGCTGGGATACTGACCGCCAATTACGCTTGGTCTCCCTGGCCGGCCATGGGTTGCAGCCTGCTCATGGCGGTTTTTGTCGCCATTGTTCTGGGGATTCCCGCCCTCCGGTTAAAAGGTCATTATCTGGCCATGGCCACTCTGGGATTCGCCTCCATCATTCATGTGGTGTCGGTGGCGGCGGTTGACTTGACCGGCGGCCCGTCCGGCATCGTCAACATTCCCCGGCCGGGTGTGTTCGGATACCTGTTGCGGACCGATACCCGGTATTTTTATTTTGTCTGGGGGATCGTGATTGCTGGGATTTATTGCGCGTTTAATCTGATTGATTCCCGGGTGGGCAGGGGCCTGCGCGCGCTTCACGGCAGCGAGGATGCTGCCGCCTCCCTGGGCATTCCCGTCACCTGGTATAAAGTCCAGGTGTTTATCTTAAGCGCCGTATACGCGTCCGTCAGCGGCAGCCTGTATGCCTATTATGTCAATTATATTGATCCCGGGCCGTTTGATATCTCCTATTCC
>DAIEHU010000459.1 GCA_027353395.1 Desulfobacteraceae bacterium | reverse complement strand
AAATATTCTTCCCTGACGCAGGCGGCGGCTGGCCCCTGAAGGCCATGCTGCGCGGAGCGGGGCGCGTGGCGGCAAAGGCGATGAGTGCAGCCGAGAAGTAATCCGCGCTGTTACACTGTCCGGGCGGGCAAACGCCCGCGCCAAACGCCATGATCGAGCTGCTGCCCTCTATACTTTCCGCTGATTTTGCCCATCTGGCCGATGAAGTTGCCGCGGCCGAACGCGGCGGCGGCACGGTCATCCACGTGGATGTCATGGACGGTCATTTTGTGCCCAACATCACCCTGGGTCCGCCCGTGGTGAAGAGCCTGCGCAAGGCCACCCGCCTGCCCCTCGACTGCCACCTGATGATCGAAAACCCCGACGAGTACATTCCTGCGTTTGCCGATGCCGGGGCCAACTGGTTGAGCGTGCATTACGAGGCATCCCGCCACCTGCACCGTTCGCTGGAGTTGATTGCCCACCACGGCATGAAGCCAGGCGTGGTGCTGAATCCGGCCACCCGAGTCAACCTGATTACAGACATCCTGCCCATGGTTCACCACGTGCTCATCATGAGCGTGAATCCCGGCTTTGGCGGGCAGAGCTTTATCC
>DAIEHU010000458.1 GCA_027353395.1 Desulfobacteraceae bacterium | reverse complement strand
CTTGTCAATGACATTGTAACGGGCTGATTCTTCCCCCGTCAAGGGGGTGTTCTTCCATTCGGACATGCTGGCCTCCCGGCGATACGGTTTGAGGTTGACAGAGTGGTTGACGCTGTTTCAGGTTAATGAATGTCACAGGTGATGGAGCGATCGATGTCATCGGCATCGAATTGGGCCTTGATCATCATTTCGGTCATTGGGGTTTATGATGCAGGGGCGAATAATTGTTCGCCCCTGCTGTCTGTATGGACGGTGAACTTCGATGGTGCGGTTACAGCATTTCGATGGCGCAGGCCATGGACACGCCGCCGCCGCCGCAGAGGGTCGCAAGACCCAGTGTGTTACCGCGTTTTTTCATGGCGTGTATCAGGGTGACCATGATCCGGGCGCCGGTGGATCCCACCGGGTGGCCCAAACCGATGCCTGAGCCATTGATGTTGGTGATCTCACGGTTTAAGCCAAGCTCTTTTTCGCAGCCGAGATACTGGGCAGCAAAAGCTTCGTTGACCTCGATCAGCTCGAAATCTTCCAGTTTCAGTCTGTGTTTTTCAAGCAAATTTTTAACGGCCGGAACCGGCGAAAGTCCCATGACCG
>DAIEHU010000457.1 GCA_027353395.1 Desulfobacteraceae bacterium | reverse complement strand
TCCCGCATGGGTGCAATTTTTTGATGAATTCCAAAATAGATGGAATTGTAAGGCGGCTTGGTGAGTAAAATTGCCACCGGCGCTGCGAGATTATCAAGTTGATGCATTTCTGTATCGTTTCGGTGAGACACGAAAAATCTTTCATTTGAGAAAATGCCGAAAAATAAGGATGATCCCGAGTAATGGCAATTGGCACGGTTGTTGTTAATATTAAGGGAAGTCTTGCCGGAAGAATAAATTAAAAGTTTAATATATCGAACTGGAAAGGAGAAGACCGATGGGAAAAACGATGGAGAATTTAAAGGAGGCTTTTGCCGGTGAATCCCAGGCCAACCGGAAATACCTGGCATATGCCGAACATGCGGCCAGGGAGGGGCATATGGCTGTGGCAAAACTGTTTCGTGCCGCCGCCGCCGCGGAAACTGTTCATGCCCATAACCACCTGCGGGCCATGGGAGGGGTTAAAGGGACGGCGGAAAATCTGCAGGATGCCATTGCAGGTGAAACATTTGAATTCCGGTCGATGTATCCGGAAATGATCCATGAAGCGGAAGCCGAGGGGGATACTGCGGCCCTGCGCAGCTTCATGTATGCGAA
>DAIEHU010000456.1 GCA_027353395.1 Desulfobacteraceae bacterium | reverse complement strand
CTGGGCAGTTTCGCTTTAGCATGAATATCCACCAGATATATCTGCGTTTTGGCGTCAGTTTTATAGCCGGTCAGATGCCAGCCGGTGATGGCGTCACGATTCTGGTCCGCAAATTTGATTTCAACACCGTCGTTCGGCGTAAAAACGATCTGTGACGTTGAGGACATTGTGTCCTGAAGCAAGTGTCCGGGAGATATCCGCAGGATTTCCGCCATTTTCAACAAGGCCGGCAGCGACGGATAAATCAGGTTGCTTTCAATCTGCGAGATCGTACTGGGTGTAACTCCGATCTGGCGAGCCAGTTCGGTCTGGGATATGCGCCTCTGAATCCGCATGTCTTTAAGACGTTCGCCCAGTTCCAATCGCTCATGAGCGGTTGTTTCTGAATCAAAAAGCACCTGATTGTCCCGTATCCGGTATTCCTGAGATTGATGAAGTCGTTCCCGGTTTCGTCTTTCAGCCTTGACCACTGTCAGCGCCGTTTTTCCCCGTTTGACCGATAAATCGATCACTACCTGGGCAATCTGATTGATTTGCGCCCGAAGCCTTGAAGAATGCGCTTTTTTTTCGATCACCCAGTATGCCACCGTATTCAGTT
>DAIEHU010000455.1 GCA_027353395.1 Desulfobacteraceae bacterium | reverse complement strand
CCGTGGATCTGATGCCCTCCGGGTTCTGCCGCACCCAAACGTTTTCACCGGTAACCACATCCCGGGAAGGGATTTACGTGTGCGGCGTTTTTCAGGGCCCCAAGGATATTCCCCAGTCGGTCATCGAAGCCGGGAGTGCTGCCATGATGGCGGGTGCGGACCTGTTCCGGAGCCGGCATACCCTGACGAAAAGCGTTACAAAACCTTTGGAGACCGATATCCGGGGAGAGTCCCCCCGCATCGGCGTGTTTGTCTGCCATTGCGGCATCAACATCAGCGGCGTGGTGGACGTGCCCGCAGTCCGGGATTATGCCCGGACCCTGCCCAATGTGGTCTATGTGGAGGACAATCTCTACACCTGTTCCCAGGACACCCAGGACAAGATGAAGGCCGTGATTCAGGAGACGGGCATCAACCGGGTTGTTGTGGCTTCCTGCTCGCCAAGAACCCATGAACCACTGTTCCAGGAAACCATCCGGGAGGCAGGCCTCAATAAATATCTCTTTGAAATGGCCAATATCCGGGATCAAAACACCTGGATCCATATGAATGATCCCAAGGGCGCAACCGAAAAGGCCAAGGATCTGGTTCGAATGGCCGTCGCCAAGGAGGTC
>DAIEHU010000454.1 GCA_027353395.1 Desulfobacteraceae bacterium | reverse complement strand
GCCGTTCACAATCACCATGCAAGCGCCGCACTGACCTTTTCGGTCGCAGGACTGTTTGGCGCCTGTCAGTCCGAGGTCATCACGCAGCAAATCCAGCAGCACCCGTTCCGGGCCGACTACAAATTCATGTTTTGCGCCGTTGATGGTTAACGCTATCCGTTTCATTTTCACTCCTTGTTTGATAGGGAAATATGCCGAACACGTCATGTCGATCCAACTGACACTGCTCATATAAAAGGTAGATTTGACAGACCAAGAAAGCAATATTAATGCCATATTTCCCCGTCTCGTCAGCAGCGCAACGCAGCATGCGGACTTTTTACGAAGCCGCCATTAATACGAGTCTAACAATTCCACAATACCCGTCTAACAATTCCGGATTATAAACAGTTTCGTAAACGATGACATGGATATCCATTGAAAAGCAAATGGGTGCGTTCGGTGTCATTTTGAAGCATGTCACTTTGTTGCAGCTTGCAGATTCCATTTTCCACATTCAGCCCAAGGAGAGAAAACAATGAAACAGTTTTTCAGAACAGTTGTCGCTCTTGCCCTGACCATCTGCGGCGCGGCGACGGTCATTCCGCTTGCCCATGCCGCATCTGTCAAAGAACCCG
>DAIEHU010000453.1 GCA_027353395.1 Desulfobacteraceae bacterium | reverse complement strand
CCTTCAGGTTTACCCTGGCGGCGTTTGCTGCCCAGGGGCGGGATATCCGGATGTCCGAGAAACGGGTTGAAGGGTATCGCCATTTCATCAATAAACTCTGGAATGCTTCCCGTTTCGCCCTCATGCACGTGACTTCAGATATTGAATCTGTCCATCCGGACGATATGACACTGCTCAACCAATGGATACTGTCCCGCTCTCACAATGTACTCCAGACATCTCGAGACGCCATAGAAACCTATCGTTTCAACGATGCCGCCGGAATTTTATATCAGTTCGTGTGGCATGAATTCTGCGACTGGTATCTGGAGGCTGTCAAGCCTGCTTTATACGGCAAGGAAAATGATTCTGTCCAGGCGCAGACCCGCCATATTCTCTGGTATGTTCTGAAAAACACCCTGACGGGGCTGCATCCGTTTATTCCTTTTGTAACGGAAGAAATCTGGCATATGCTGCCAGGCGCCGAAGGAAGCATCATGACCGCAACATATCATCATAGTGATATATCGGGTTTTGGCGATTATACCAATACGAACGCCGAAGAGCAGATGGCGTTTATTTTTTCCGTGATTACCGCAATCCGAAATATCCGGGGAGAAATGAATCTTTCTCCGTCGCT
>DAIEHU010000452.1 GCA_027353395.1 Desulfobacteraceae bacterium | reverse complement strand
ACCCAGACGACAGGCCGCAACACAGGCGTTTCAAGATCGATCAATGGTTACCACCCTAATAACAATATAGTGTATTTACTATAAGACCGATTCGAGTTTATGGCAAGTTTTTTCTTCGTGTGTTGTCGGTTGTGTTGTGAGCAGCCAGAACCGTAGTGTAGTATAGGGTATACAGGGGATAGGCCGTAACGCAAGGCTCAGTAAGGATTTGCGGGGTGGTTCGGATAGCGTTTATGCGTACCGGATACCGTTTCTACGCAAGTTATCCACAGGGGGCGGGAGCTTAGCAACTTCAAAAGGATGTTTATTCTTCGCCTTAAAGACGTGGCGGCAATTTATGACACAGAGGGAACGCAGCATGCGGACTTTTTACGAAGCCGTCAAATTTCTTTCCAAACATTTCGTGACGATATCCCTGTAGTTATGTTATAAGTATATGCGGTATGGCTCATTTATGGCTGTGACGATATGCAGAATAAAAAACTGAATGACATTATTCAAAAGATTGACTATGGCTGTCTTCTTAAAACAGCGGCAGCTCTGCCAGCGCCGATAGGCGCGTGTTTATCCTATTGACACGACCAAGTCGTATTGCCGGCAGATGTTTCCGGGCGACCATTTTTTTCTGGCCAGCCATGAGGC
>DAIEHU010000451.1 GCA_027353395.1 Desulfobacteraceae bacterium | reverse complement strand
TAGTAGCGGAGCTAAAGGGAAATTGGCAAGATTCTTGGAGTTCGGCAGAACCTACCGGCTTTGCATTTTTGACGTATTCTTCAACAACCGCAATTAAAATTTGAGATTGACGATCGGAAAGAGGCATGTAATTAGTTTATCAAGTTCATAAAGTTTGTAAAGTTTATCAAGTAAATATTTTTTAAAAACGCAACCACTAACCCGAGATAAATTCAGGATATTAAAGCCATTCAAGCAAACTTTTTCTTTACAAACTTTACAAACTTTATGAACTGATACAGCATTTCTTATATTTTTTCCCGCTTCCGCAGGGACAAGGGTCGTTCCGGCCGACTTTTGGGAGGGAAGGTACTTTCTGGGTTGGTTTTTTGTTTTCATTTTCCTCATCCTGGGAAAATCCTCCTGGTTCCTTTGGACTGGAATAGATAGCTTTGGCTATTTGGCTATTTAATTTGCTTTTAGTTTCCTCGATTTCTTGGGGTGGAGTTTCTTGCTTTCGAATCGGTTCAATTTTAAAAAGAGTGCTAATCCAGTCCTCATCAATGTTATTGAGCAGTTTTTCAAAAATTCTGAAGCCTTCCTGTTTGTATTCAACCAAAGGATCTCTCTGCCCATATCCGCGCAGACCAATCCCCTCCCTTAAA
>DAIEHU010000450.1 GCA_027353395.1 Desulfobacteraceae bacterium | reverse complement strand
AATGAACCTTTCGCCGTCGCATTGATCAACAGTCTGCGGTATCGGGAACTGCAGAAACTCAGAGATATTCTGGCGGATGACAACCGGTATTTGCAGGATGAACTGCGGCGAATGGTCGGCGAAGATGTCATTGGTGCGGATTCTGGCCTGAAACCCGTCATGGATCTGGTCCGGCAGGTGGCGCCGCTGGACAGCCCGGTGTTGCTGCTGGGTGAAACCGGTTCCGGCAAGGAAGTCATTGCCAACGCCATTCACAAGGCATCTTCCCGCAGACAGGCTCCGTTTATCAAGGTCAACTGCGGCGCCATTCCGCCGACCCTGATGGACAGTGAACTGTTCGGGCATGAAAAAGGCGCTTTCACCGGTGCTCTTTCCCAGAAAAGAGGAAGAATCGAACGCGCGCACACCGGCACGTTGTTTCTGGATGAAATCGGAGAGCTGTCTCCGGATGCCCAGGTGCGACTGCTTCGCGTGCTTCAGGAAAAGGAAATCGAACGTGTCGGCGGATCAGGTCCCATCCCGATAAATATCCGCATCATCGCTGCCACTCACCGGAATCTGGAAAACATGTTGAATAGCGGTGCGTTCCGGGAAGATCTGTATTTCCGGCTCAGAGTGTTTCCGATCTCCATTCCGCCCCTGCGAAGCCGAAT
>DAIEHU010000044.1 GCA_027353395.1 Desulfobacteraceae bacterium | reverse complement strand
TTGGTCAACGAATCCTTGAGGGCTTCAATGGAACCCTGAACATCCGCCTTGATAATCAGGTTTAGATCCTTGACTTCGCCTTCCATTAATTTTTCGTAAAGTTTTTCAAGGCTTAACCGGCTGGTTCGCGCAAGTTCCTTGGATCGTTGCTTCTGGAGCCGATGCTCGCTGACCTGTTTGGCGTCTTTTTCCGCCGATAGAACCGCCAGTTCATTCCCCGCCATGGGTACTCCGGAAAGACCGACAATTTCAACTGGAATGGCCGGGCCCGCCTCTTTGATCTGGTTGCCCCGGTCATCAAACATGCTTCGGATCTTGCCGTAATACATGCCGCAGACAACGGCATCCCCAACGCGCAGGGTTCCGTCCTTCACCAGGACCGTCGCCACCGCGCCTCTTCCGGTGTCAAGCCGGGATTCGATAATGTGGCCAGTGGCCGGTTTATTTGGATTGGCTTTTAATTCCAATACTTCTGTTTGAAGCAGAATCATTTCCAGAAGGCTGTCGATACCGATTTTCTGTTTAGCCGACACCTCTACAAAGATCGTATCTCCGCCCCAGTCTTCCGGCGTCAACCCTTTTTCGGAAAGTTCCCGGCGGATGCGTTCCGGATCCGCGCCGGGTTTATCGATTTTATTGACCGCAACAAGGATTGGAACCCCGGCCGCCTTGGCATGGTCAATGGCCTCAATAGTCTGCGGCATGACGCCGTCATCAGCTGCCACCACCAGAACAACGATGTCGGTTACTTGGGCGCCGCGCGAACGCATGGCGGTAAATGCCTCATGGCCGGGCGTATCCAGAAAAACAATTTCGCCCGTTTCATGCCGGACGTGATAGGCCCCGATATGCTGGGTAATTCCCCCGGCCTCAAAATCAGCGACTTTTGTCCGGCGGATCACATCCAGAAGCGATGTTTTTCCATGATCTACATGGCCCATAATTGTGACTACCGGCGGACGGGGAAGCAGCTGGGAAGGATCGTCGGCTTCGGTTTTGATGATGGTCTCTTCTTCAAATGTGGCTCTTTCCAGTTCAAAACCAAATTCCGTTGCAACCAGACAGGCGGTTTCAAAATCAATGGTTTGGTTGACAGTGACCATCATGCCCATTCCCATGAGTTTTGCGATGAGTTCATTGGCTTTTACCCCCATTCGTTTACCCAAGTCAGCAAGCACAATGGTATCATCAATTTTAAACCGGCGTTTGATGGCTTTGGGTATGGTGATCTGGGTTCTCTGTCCGCTCATCACCGGCGCAGGTTTTGCTTTTTTCCGGCCTTTTTTGGGGCGGCCGGCGGTTTTGTCATAAAGGGCCGCGCCCTCAACCACTTCTTTGCGCCGGATGCCGCCTTTTATAAGTCTGGGTTTTTTGAGGGAGTCAATTTCTTCCGTCAGTTCATCTCTTCTTCTTTTTCCTTTCTTTTTTCCGCCGATATCTTCTCTCGGTTCCGGCGCAGGCGCTTCCAGGATTTTCGGCGCGACGGCAGACCGGGCCGGGATCGGTTTTTCGCCTTTAATAAATTTTTTGGATGGTTCTTTTGCCTCTTCGGCGGGCTTGGCGGGTTTGGCCGTTTTTTCCGGCGCAACCGGGGCTTGGGGCAGACTGATGATTTTAGCCGGGGTGCCTTTTTTGGATTTTCGTTTGGACGAAATTGTTTCCACCGGCTTTTCAAGGGGCTCTTCCGGGTTTGGTGTTTCGGCCTGGAGAATTTCAGCCTCCGCCGGTGTTTCTTCCATCATCGCGGCAGGCGCTTGCGCCGTGCCTTCCTTTGTTTCTATGGCTTCAGGGGCGGCGGTGGATGCTTCCGCAATGGGCTGCTCAGGTTCAATGGCAACCGGTCCGGCTTCGGCAGGCGGAATGTCCGTCACTGCCTCTATAAGCGGCGCTTCCTGAGTGCGATCTTTTTCATCCTGGGCGGAAACTTCTGGCGTTTCGCTGGCTTCCGTTTCTTCCGATACCGGGACGAGCTTCCGCCTGCGCCGAATGATGTTCGGTTGGATCCGTTTGTCTTCGACGATTTCTTTTGGATCCTTGGATCCGAAAAGCCCTTTTTTGATCTGGGCTACAGCCTGCTCGTCCAGAGACGCCATATGACTTTTAACGTCCATGCCCAGCCCTGCGATTTTTTCCAGAAGCTCTTTGTTTTCTAGGTTGAGTTCTCTGGCGAGTTCATACACTCTGAGATTTGCCATCCATCCCCCTTGTTTATCCATCAAAAACCGGGATTCGTTTCTTTATGTTTTTTAAAGTATAAACAATAGTTTTAAATTATTCAGCGGCGTTTTCAGGTTTGACATCAGTGTCATTCCCGTCCAGCGCAGCGTTATTGTCAATGTCCATATGGGGGCTGATGTCAGTTTCCGGCCCGTCATTCTTTTCTTTGTCGATTGGAAGAGCCGTTCCTGCGTGTTCAATCAACCGGCTGGCTTCTTCGGGAGAAAGCCGCGTCATTTCAACAATCTCTTCAACGGATGCTTTTGCGAGGTCTTCAGCAGAAAAGAAGCCTTCCTTAAACAGGATATCCGCCAGTGTTTTGTTGATGCCGGGGATTTCCATCAGCGAGTCAAATCCCCGTTTGATGCTGTTTTCGTAATCGGTGACACTTTTTACATCAATATGCCATCCAGCCAGTTTGGATGCAAGACGCACATTCTGTCCGCCTTTTCCAATGGCGATGGACTGGGCGTCATCCGGAACAACGACTTCCATGGAATGGCTGACCTCATCAATAATGACCCGTGAGACCTGGGCCGGCGCCAGCGCATTGCAGACAAACTTTGCAGGGTCCGCATGCCAGGCGATAATGTCGATTTTTTCTCCCTTTAGTTCCTGAACAACACTTTGAACCCGGTTTCCTTTGATGCCGACACACGCGCCGATGGGATCAATATCCGGGTCCGTGGAAGTGACCGCAATTTTACCGCGGCTTCCGGCCTCTCTGGCGGCGCCGATGATTTTGACAATTCCTTCACTGATTTCAGGGACTTCGGTTTTAAACAGGTTGATCAAAAACGCAGGATGGGTTCTTGATAGAACGATTTGCGGGCCCCTGCTTTCTTCCATGACTTTGACGATATAGGCCCGGATTCTGTCTCCCCGCCGGTAAGTCTCGCCAGGAATTTGTTCCCGTTTCGGGAGTACCGCCTCGGACTGGCCCAGATTAACGATAATTTCATTACGGGTGATGCGCTGGACAATTCCATTGATGATTTCGCCCTGGCGTTCGATAAAACTGGTGTAGACCGCATTGCGTTCAGCGACTTTGAGCTTTTGGATGATGACCTGTTTGGCGGATTGCGCGGCAATTCTGCCAAAGGTCGTGGTGTCCATTTTCGTGCCCAGGCTGTCGCCAAGTTCACATTCGGGGTCGAGTTTCCGGCCTTCTTCCATGGTGATTTGAAAAGCAGGGTCTGTGACGTCTTCCACCACTTCTTTAAACTGGAAAACTTCAAGCTCGCCGGTTGTTTCATTGTATTGAATTTCAATGTCGATCTTGTTGCCGAATTTCTTTTTTGCGGCTGAGCGGAGCGCTTCTTCCAAGGCCTTCACCAGTACGTTGAATTCAATGCCTTTATCCCGGCTAACCTGCTCAATCACACGTTTCATGTCTGTTATAAGCATTTGTTATCTCCGTCATAATTGACAAGCCGTGCTTTAATAATATCCTGATAAGGGATGGCGACGGTTTCTGTTTCTGTCTGCAACTGTATATCGGACTCGATAATTCCGGACAGGATGCCTTTGAAATTTTTCTGACCGTTAATGGGCCGCGCGGTTTTAATTTTTGCCGCTTCTCCTCTGAATTTTTCGAAATCAGACAGCCTGGATATCGGCCGGTTCAGGCCGGGCGATGAAATTTCAAGAGTATAGGGCGCGCCGGTTTCAAGTTTTAAATCCAGCACGTCTCCCAGTTGCGCGCTGATTACTGAGCAGTCTCCTAAAGACACGCCGCCCGGTTTATCGATATAGAGCCGTAAAATGCGGCCCGCGGGTTCCCTCTGGTATTCAATATGAACCAGCTCCATTCCTTCGATGCTGCAAATCGGCTCGGCCAGCTCCCAGGTGGTGGCGATGATATCCGAAATCTTCAGGCCTGGTTTTTCCTCCTGAATCTCCGGAATGCCGGTTTTGATTTTAAGTTTTTTTTTCTGCGTTTTTGTCAACGTGTTGTCCTGTAAAAAAATAAAAAACGGGCAATTATGCCCGTTTTATCAAGCCGATCCAATCGCTCGTCCGTTATCACATCTCATTTAACCCGAATGGGCTTAAAAGAAAGTTGGAGCGGGCAACGAGATTCGAACTCGCGACACCAAGCTTGGGAAGCTTGTACTCTACCAACTGAGCTATGCCCGCTATCCATAGACAACATAAACTAATTGAAAATTATCAGTATGTCAACATTAAAATTTTAAGGCAAGAGGTGATGGACAGTGTTGATTAAAACGGGGGGGCGTATAAAGCAGCGGTTGTGAATTCGCCGGTGAAATATCAAATCACTCAAGAAGGGTTCTTATCTGACGCAATTCGGTTTTAATATCGTCCAGATCGGTTGAAGGAATGCCGCTGGCGTTTTGCCTGCCGTGATGCTTTAAAATTTTTTTGGCGCCGGGGATTGTAAATTTTTTTTCGTATAATAAATATTTGATTTTTAATATTAATTCAACATCTGACCGTCTATAAAGCCGCTGGCCGGAATCCGTGCGTTTGGGGGAGATGATGGGGAATTCCGATTCCCAGAACCGGAGTACATAGGCCGCTAGGTCAGTGATTTCAGTGACTTCTCCGATCTTGAAATAGAGCTTGTCCGGTATGGCCGTTCCCGGAGGCATTTGAATTTCCATCGGAACAAAGGCCCGTAAGAATTTTAGGCCGGCAGAGCAGCGTTGAATTCCTGAATAATTCCGCCGGTTAGTTGATGATGTATGCGGTTCACCATTTGATCCGCCAATGTTTCCGTAAATGAGCGATACGTGATTCTCAAAGAAATGCTTTTTTTGCCGGGAGGGATCGGCTGGCCGCTGTAAACATCCAGAATGCTGATGTGTTCCATCCATTTTTCCGGCAAATTTTCTTGTAATGATTTAGCTTTGTTAATGATATCGGATGCCTGGATGTGATTGTCAACAATTAATGTGATGTCTCTGCCGGTGGACGGAAATTTCGGGATGGGCGCGAACATTTTTGCCCCTGATGGAAGGGATATCAATGTGCTGACATTGAGTTCAAATATGAATGCCGGTTGTTTGGCGTCGAAGCTGGCCAGAACGGCGGGAGCGGTTTCCCCGATCAATCCTGCCGGAACGCCATTGCAGATAATCTGGGCCGTATGCCCGGGTCTGGTGTAATGGCACGATGGCGCAGGCATCGGTGAATAGGATAGGCCGGTTATCTCCAGAGAAGCCAGCAGGTTTTCAAGAATCCCTTTGATATCATAGAAATCGCAGGAAATCGGTTTGCCGTGCCAGGTCTGATCAAACCGCATCCCCGTCCATAAGCCCGCCAGTGTTTCAATTTCTTCAGGCTGCTGATCCTGGCCCCTGCCGATGAAAATTTTGCCCAGTTCAAAAATTTTTAAGTTCCGGCTCTGACGGGAAAGATTGTAATGCATGGCCGTGAGAAGGCCGGGCAGCAGAGAGGTGCGCATGACGGCATGGTCTTCGGAAATGGGATTTAGTACATGGAGCAGTTTCCGGCGTTCGTCATTTTCCGGAAGGTTCAGCAGGTCGCAGGCGTTTTTTGAAATAAAGCTGTAACTGATGGATTCTGAAAAACCATATCCGGCCATGCGGTCCCTGATTTTATCCTTTATTTCGATGGCCCGGCTGATGGGGCGCGTGGCGGGTGATATTTTCGGGATGGTGGTCTGGATATTGTTATATCCCCACAACCTGGCGACTTCTTCCATCAAATCTTCAGGGCGGCTGACATCCACGCGAAAGGACGGTACGGTCGCCGTCAGGATTTCTGAATCACGAGCCGTCACCTGGAATTCCACGGATTCCAGGCAGCGGATGATTTCTGGTTGATCCAGCATTGTGCCGAGACGCCGGTTGGTATCCGTTATGCTGAGATCGATGCGTCTGACCGGCGTCGGGACGGGATGTGCGTCAATAATTCCGTCCACCAGAACCCCGCCCGCCAGCTCGACAATGAGTTGGGCCGCCCGGTTTAAGGCAATTACCGTGCCTGCCGGATCAACCCCGCGCTCAAAACGATGGGATGCATCGGTGTTCAACCCCAGGTGTTTTGCCGTTTTCCGGATGGACACAGGGTTGAAGCAGGCGCTTTCAAGCAGCACCCGTGTGGTGATTTTCTGTATTTCTGAGTTTTGGCCGCCCATGACGCCGGCGACTGCCACGGGCCTTTGTCCGTCGCAGATCATCAGCGTCTCATCCGCCATCCGTCGCTCCTTGCCATCAAGGGTTGTAAACGTCTCGTTGTGCCCGGCTGTCCGGACTACAATCCGGTTTTCGGCCAACTGATCGAAATCAAAGGCATGGAGGGGCTGCCCCATCTCCATCATAACAAAATTGGTGACATCGACGATATTGTTGATGGGTTTTAAATCAACGGACAGCAGCCGGTCCTGAAGCCAGAACGGGGAGGGGGCCACGGTGACGCCTGTTATCAGTCGCGCGGCATACCTGGGGCATAAATCCGGATTCTGAATGGTGACGGAGGTGAGTTCATCGATTCGTCCGGATGCCTGGGGCATTTTGATTTCAGGAAATTTGAGCGGCTGGTGGACGATGGCGGATACTTCCCGGGCAATGCCGATGAAACTGAGGCAATCCGGGCGATTGGGCGTCAGGCCGATTTCAAGGATCGTATCGGTCAGATGCAGGGCTTCAATCAGGGGCAGTCCTTCGGCCAGTTGCGGGTCGAGAACCATGAGGCCGGATGCGTCCGGTCCCAAGGACAGCTCGGCTTCACTGCAAAGCATTCCTTCTGACGGGATGTCGCGAATGGTTGTTTTCTGGATGGCGCGTCCCGCCGGCAAAAAGGTTCCAGGCAAGGCGCAGGGCGCTTTCATGCCTTTACGGGCATTCGGCGCGCCGCAAACGACCAAAATGCTCCGGTCCCCGATATTGACATCGCACAATTTGAGGTGATCGGCGTTCGGGTGTTTCCGGATTTCTGTAATGCTGCCGACGAGCACGGATTCAAGATAGCCGTATCTTTTAACAGCGCCTTCCACCTCAAGGCCCGCCATTGTCAATTTATCGGCGAGTTCTGATACGGGAATTCCGACGGATACATATTGGTTCAACCACTGGGTGCTGATTTTCATTTTAAAACTGCCTTAGAAACCGCTGATCGCTTTCAAAAAACATGCGGAGGTCGTTGATGCCGTATTTCAGCATGGCGAGCCGTTCAACCCCCATGCCAAAAGCAAAGCCGGAATATTTTCGGGTGTTGTACCCGACATTTTCAAATACCGCCGGGTGCACCATGCCGCATCCCATGACTTCCAGCCAACCGGTCTGGGAGCAGACCTTGCACCCTTTGCCACGGCACATGACACATAGAATATCCACTTCCGCGCTGGGCTCGGTAAACGGGAAAAAGCTGGGCCGGAACCGGAGGCGAATGTGTTCGTCAAAAATTTGATGCGCCAGCGATTCCAGAATACCCTTTAAATCGCCGAATGAAACCGCTTCGTCCACTAAAAGGCCTTCCACTTGATGAAACATGGGGGTATGGGTGAGATCGGAATCGCACCGGTAGACTTTGCCGGGCGCCACGATTCTGATGGGTGGGGCATTCTGTTCCATCACATGGACCTGAATCGGAGAAGTATGGGTTCTTAAGACAATGTTTTCCGATACATAAAAGGTATCCTGCATGTCCCTTGCCGGATGGTTTTTGGGGATATTGAGGGCCTCAAAATTATAATAATCGCTCTCGACTTCTGGGCCTTCGGCAATGTCAAATCCCATGCGGGCGAATATGCTGCATATGCGGCGGGTTGTGGTTGTGATGGGGTGCAGGCTTCCCTGTGCGGCGGGGCGTCCCGGCAGCGTGACGTCAATGGCGCCGGAATTATCTGAAAGACCGGCCGCCATGCGCTTGGCGGCTTCCTCAAAGACGGCCTCCAGTCTTTTTTTTGTGATATTGGCCTGCTTGCCGGCTTCCGGCCGCTCTTCAACCGGAAGCTCTGAAATGTTTCTTAAAAATAAAGTTACAAGTCCCTTTCTGCCAAGGTATTTGACGGAAAGGGACTTTATCTGTTCCATGTCCGAAGCATTTGAAAGGGAGGCGAGCGCTTCGGCTTCAATCTGTTCGATGCGATTTTCCAAGGTAAACACTCTGCTCTTAAAAACGGATTTTCAACTGGGCGTAACAGATATTCTAATCTATTGAACAGTTGCTTTTGCAGCCAGTTGAGCGAATACCCCCGGGTCAGATATGACCAGTTCCGCTAAAATTTTCCGGTCGATTTCAATGCCTGCCAGTTTGAGCCCATGAATCAGTTTGCTGTATGTCATGTCATTTAAACGAGCGCCGGCATTAATCCGGGTAATCCATAATTTACGGAAATCCCTTTTGCGGGCTTTTCTGTCACGAAAGGCAAACATGAGCGCCCTGTCGACAGTATCCGCCGCAGTGCGGAATAATTTGCTATGGCCGCCTCGGAAACCCTTGGCCAGTTTCAAGACTTTATTTCTTCGTCTTCTTGCTTTGAATCCTCTTTTAATTCGCATGATCCATCTCCTTAAGATGCATATATTTACCCGTTTGGAAGCAGACGCCGGATCTCTTTCATATTGGTGCTGTCGGCGATCTGGGACAGTCGCAGCGACCGTTTCCGTTTCCGGGTTTTTTTTGTCAGAATATGACTGGCGTTCGCTTTTGAAAATTTATATTTACCGGTTCCGGTTTTCCGGAATCGTTTTGCGGCCGATCGGTTTGTTTTAATTTTTGGCATCGCCATGCTCCTTGTTGATTCGGTATTAAACAAAATTTTTTGTTCAGATCAACTCTTTTTTAACCAAGTCCATCTGTCGGTAATATATAAAAATATATGGCGCGGATGGATTTCCCCGCGCCATACAGCAATAAAATATATAATAAATACAAATAATTATTTAAAAATCGCCAATTTTCAGATTGGACGCCTATCGGGGGGCCAGCGTCATGTGCATGATGCGGCCTTCCATTTTGGACTGCTGCTCGACTACGGCGTATCCGCTTGTATTTTCAGCTATTTTATCAAGCAATTCTCTTCCCATATGGGTGAGGGTGATTTCTCTTCCCCGGAAGACAACCGTCACTTTTACTTTATTTTTCTTTTCAATAAATTTCTGTATATGGCCGATTTTGATTTCCAGATCATGGGTATCTGTTTTGGGACGGACTTTGATTTCCTTTATCTGGAAAGTCGTTTGTTTTTTTTTGGCTTCCTGCGACTTTTTTGTCTGCTCGTATTTAAAGCGGCCATAGTCCATTATTTTGCATACCGGAGGATCGGCATTAGGAGAAATTTCAACGAGATCCAATCCGAATGCCTCGGCTTTGGCAATCGCCGCCTGAATGGATATGACCCCAAGCTGATTTCCTTCAGGGTCAATGGCGCGCACTTCGCTGACTTTAATTTCCTCGTTAATTCTGGTTTGACCACCGCTCTGTCGTAGCTTAGCTATTCTTCCACCTCCCGCTCTTTTTGTTGAAAAACGCCACTCGTCTTATATATTTCAAGTGGCGGTGAAAATTTTAATCGTTTAATATTATCAAAAATTATAAAATATGCAAGAAAAATCAACCAAGTGTTGCAGGTGCGGTTTAATTTGCGTTAATGGGCGCTGGTTTTAAAAAATAATTCTGATATCATGGGAAAAACAGCAATACAATAATAATGTTCATAAAAATAATATTTTTACAGGAAATTAAGAATGGGCGAAGAACCAATAAAAAAAATATCTGAAAATGAGCCGTTTCATTTTGACTGTCAACGGGAGGTGCCATGTTTCAATCTTTGCTGCCGTGACTTGAATAAATTTTTGACGCCATATGACATTATCCGGCTGAAAAACCATTTGAACATGCCTTCCCGGCTTTTTTTGGAACGGTATACCGAAACCCATATCGGCCCTCAAACACGGCTGCCGGTCATTACGTTAAAGTCCGGGGCGGGGAATGAGCGGGAATGTCCGTTTGTCACCCCTTTTGGATGCAGCGTCTACGAGGACCGGCCATCATCATGCCGCACTTATCCAATTATCCGCATCCTGTCCCGGAATCAGGAATCCGGAGAAAGGCGCATTCAATACGCGCTGTTGAAGGAACCCCATTGCCGGGGCTTTGAACAATCCAGACAGGTGACCGCCAGGGAATGGATGACAGGCCAGGGTCTTGACCCGTTTAATGAAATGAATGATCTGATGATGGGCATTATCAGCCTCAAAAATCGGAACATGCCGGGATATTTAAATGATGACGTCAAGCGTCTTTTTTTTACCCTGTGCTATGATATGGATGCCTTCCGGGCAGGTGGGTGCAAATCGGGAGGGCGCTTCATTGAAATTCCGGATTCGGTGATAGATGATGACACGAATCTGTTGCGTTTCGGGATGGCGTATTTAGAACAGAATGTTTTCAGCATAACCGTTTAACGGCATTTGCAAGGCGAACAATATGGAACTGAATCATAAAGTCGCCCTGGTTCTGGGCGGCATAAAAGGCATTGGAAAAGGCGTCGGGCTTTCTCTCGCGTGTGCAGGAGTGAATGTTGCGCTGACTTATTACGACTGGGAAGCATCCCTCGAAGAAATGAAACGGGATTTTGCGGATACCGGCGTTGATCACCTGATCATCCGGGTGAATCTTCGGGACACGGACGCCATCGGCTCAGCGGTTGAGCAGGTGATCGATCGTTTCGGACGGCTGGATATTCTGATCAATAATATTGAGCGCGGCGGGTGGCCGGTGGTTCACGGGAGCTATACCCGGGAGCAGTGGGATATGGAGATGGAAACAACGCTTCGGGCCAAAAAATGGGTATTTGAGGCGGCGTTTCCTATGCTTAAAAAATCCGGGGATGGGTGTGTCATTAATTTTTCATCCATTGCGGGAATGGTGGGGCGGTCCGGTCCAGCCAGTTATATTTTTAATGAAGGATATGCCCTGGCCAGCCGGGGGACATCGCTATTGACCGAGACCTGGGCGCGGTTAGGCGCGCCGGATGTCCGGGTGAATGAAATCATGCTGGGCTTTTTTGAAACCCGTCATGCGGAAAAAACACGGGGATGGGGGCTGCTCACCGAGAATCAGCGTCAGGCGGTACTCGCTCATACGCTTTTGGGGAGAACAGGAAAAATATCCGACGTGGTGCAGGCAGTGCTCTTTATTTTGAAGGATGCGCCGTTTATGACCGGAAGCGTTATCCGGCTGGATGGCGGGTATGTGATTGGCGGCGACCCGGTGGCCTCGATGCCGGATGGTGTGGAATAGAAAATATGATGACCCCGGTGCTTAAAAATATGTTGATTTGAGAAGTTATATTGATAAGGATGACGCCTCTGATGTTCTGATTTGAACGCCCCGGCGGTTTATTTTTTTGGGGGCCATCGGCGCATCGTCGCCACACAATTCATTAATATATTAAAGGAGAGTGGTTTTAAAATGGATGCAACAGAAAACAAAACAGCCTATATACCGCCTGTTCAACTGAGCGAAAACAGCCGGTTTCAATTTAAATGCCATCCTGGGGTGCCGTGTTTTACGCAGTGCTGCCGAGGTATCGATATTATGCTGACCCCCTACGATGTAATACGGATCAAAAACCGGATGGGCATTCCATCCGAGGATTTTCTGGCGCTTTACACCAAGCCCCATCTTCTGGAAACCACTGATCTCCCGGTCATTACTTTAAAAATGATGGATGATGCGCAGCGTTCCTGTCCGTTTGTCAGGGAAGACGGATGCATTATCTATGAGGACCGCCCTACAACCTGCCGCTATTATCCGCTGGGAGTGGCGACATTGAGCTACAAGGAGCAGCAGAAAGATGGTTTTTATATATTCATCAATGAACCCCATTGCAAAGGGTTTAATGAAAAAGACCAGTGGACGGTGGCGGAATGGCGGAAAAATCAAGGGGTTGATATACATGATGAAATTAATGAATTATGGGCAGACCTGATTGTCAAAAAAAAATCAATCCCGAAAAATGTCCAGTTAACTGAAAAAACCAAGAAGATGTTTTTCACGGCCAGTTATGATATGGACGGTTTCCGGCGGTTTGTCTTTGAAAGTTCTTTTCTGACATTATATGATATCGATCCAAAAATACTTGCGGAAATCCGTTCCGACGAAATCGCCCTGCTTCGTTTTGGATTCAAATGGTTAAGATGGTTGATGTTTAAAGAAGGGGATTTTCAGTTAAATGCGGACTCCCTTGCCAAACGTCAGGAAGCGATTCAGTCCCGGCAGTCGACGGACAGTCTTTAGGGTTAATGGCTGTGGCGGCGATAGCCATCGCCCTTGCAATAAACCAAAATTCCCGTGCCCTTTCGGTGAACACGGGAATTTGATGGGTTTGATTTGCGGTTATGCGCCGTTTAGTAGGATGGATACGACAGGGATTCCCAGTTTTGGGGCGCATGAATGCGCGCCGCAATATCGATATTGAAAAATTCCGCAGCCGGCGCCATGATTTCCGGATGGTCGGCCTGCACCTGACGAATCGTTGACAAAACTTTTTCAATGCCG
>DAIEHU010000449.1 GCA_027353395.1 Desulfobacteraceae bacterium | reverse complement strand
AATTTTATCCAATCAGCAATCTCATACGGAATCCCGGTTTTGACCACTCGCTACTCATTGTTTGTGGCCTGTGGCAAACTATATATGGAAGGTCTTAGAGGACTGGATGGTTCGTGGTAACATTCTAAATGGATATTGATGCTTGCATTTATCAGCCGCATCATATAGAAACAGCAAGTTTGTTAACGACGCCATCATACATGATTCTGATGCTTTTTCTTCTTAAAGAGATAGAGAAAAAGGCAGATTCAATCTCAACGTACCGGGTATGGCAGTTCGAAGCTCGTTTTAATTGGCCTGGGTGGCGGAACAGGTAGACGCAAGGGACTTAAAATCCCTCGGGGTTTATCCCTGTACGAGTTCGATTCTCGTCCCAGGCACCAGCAAAAACGAGATATTTGATTAGAGTTGCTGGTGGCATAAAAATCATGGTGTTATGAAAACATTCATTTGCCTGGTTTCGATACGATAATACGCTTTTTTTGTGTATTATCGTATTTTTTTTATGGGGCTTGAACATGATTTACGGGATATTTTGACGCTATGATTACCGGTTATGTGGATACTACCCCACCTGGAACGGGTAGAAACCGTAAATGAGAAAAGCTGGCATAACACGATCTGCTGCAACAACCAGCTCTGGTTTGATGAAAA
>DAIEHU010000448.1 GCA_027353395.1 Desulfobacteraceae bacterium | reverse complement strand
TGGAAGCGGCCACGTCGGCGGCGGCTTCCAACAACTGCCAGCCGGCCACGCCCGGAAACGAGACATTGAGGGTGTTGGGCAGGCGCGCATCCTGTGGGCCGTTGAGCGCGAGGCCGGGGATCGCTTCCGCGAGGCGGCGATGCAATTCGTCGCGCAGCGTGCGCAGCCGGGCGCTCTCCTCGTTAAGACCGTCTAGGGCCAGCCGCGCCGCCCTGCCCAATCCGACGATCAGCGGCACGCTCTCTGTGCCTGGGCGCAGGCCCTTCTCCTGGTCCGCCCCCGCCATGACGGGTAATAGGGGCGTGCCGCTCCGCACATAGAGCGCGCCCACGCCCTTGGGAGCGTAGAACTTGTGTCCGGCCAGGGTCAGCAGGTCGATGCCGAGTTCATTGACCGCAATGGGAATCTTGCCGGCGGATTGTGCCGCGTCGCTGTGCAGCGGCACGCCATGGGGCTTGAGCAAGGCGGCGATTTCGGCTACCGGCTGCACGGCGCCGGTTTCGTTGTTGGTGTGCATGATGGACACCTGGGCGGTGTCTGGGCGCAGGGCACGTGCAACGTCGTCCGCGGCCACCCTCCCCTCGCCGTCCACCGGCAGGACAGTGACTTCCCAACCCTCCTCGCGCAGGCGCATGCAGGGCTGCAGCACGGAGGGATGTTCCACGGCG
>DAIEHU010000447.1 GCA_027353395.1 Desulfobacteraceae bacterium | reverse complement strand
CCGATAAAGATTATCCGCTCGTTCTCAGCACCGGCCGCCGCCTGGGTCATTATCACACCCGCACTCAAACCGGCCGATGTAAGGGGCTCAACGATCTTTTAAGTGAAGAGACCGCAGATATTTCCTTTGCAGATGCGGACGCACGGGGAATTCGGCAGGGAGAAATCATAAGGGTGAAATCCCGGCGGGGAGAGGTGTCCATCAAAGCCAATATTACGGAGGAAGTCCCTCAGGGCATGGTCTGGATGTCGTTTCATTTTCGGGATACCTGCGCCAACTGGCTCACCAACCCCGCTCTTGATCCGATCACACTGACCGCAGAGTTCAAGGCTTGCAGCGTAGCTATTGATAAGCTATCAGAAAGTCAATTTTGACGGCTTCGTAAAAAGTCCACATGCTGCGTTGCGCTGCATTCCTTGCGGATTTGCGCGCCTTGCCTGCGAACATTTTACGAAGTCGTCCGAAACCGGCGCCTCCGTGGCGATAGTCTCATAATGACCATTCACAAGCCCGTCAAAATGGACTCCAGAACCGGACCGGAAGCTATTTCCTGAACCTGGGAAAGCCGCTGCCGCAATTCGACAGGGCTGCTGAACTGAATATGAAAACTGAATGTTTTGCCTTCGAAATCCCGCGGGGGCGCCAGCGTCACCGCCGGATCCAGATTCAGAG
>DAIEHU010000446.1 GCA_027353395.1 Desulfobacteraceae bacterium | reverse complement strand
ATGGACTGGGATTTGTGGTGCCGTCTGGCTGCCCGCGGCGCAAAATTCACCTATCTGCGTGCGCCGTTAGCTGCGGTGAGATGTTATCCTGAGACCAAGACATTGAGCGGAGACCAGCGGCGGTATCGGGAAATCTGGCGGATCGGCAGAAAATACGGCGGCCGTCTGCTCCCCGTTTCATGGCTGGGGTTTTACCGGTACGATTTATCGTTTAGACCGGAAAAAACAGGGGTGGAGAAATTGCTCTTTAATGGGCTGGAAAAGGCCAGGCGGGTTAAAAAAAGATTGTTTAACGAAACGCAGGAAACCCTTTACGGATTTTACCGATGGTCATCACGGGTTGATGGCCAGTGTGTGATACAACTTCCCTGGTATGGGGACCGGAAACCCCAAAAGATGGTTTTTGAGGTCTCACCGGAAAACGCCGGTTACCGGGTTATTGTGAACAGCGCCGGTGAAGTGTTGTATCAAGCCGATGGCGGCCTGGTGTCAATAATGATGCCTGAAACCATGCCGGAGGCGCATCTTCATATCCGGATGACTTGTCTCCAGCGACGGCAGTGGGAATTGCGCCGTTTCTCCTTTTATGGAAACTAATTCCATTTTGCGTTCAAGATGACATCAAGACGGCAAGAAGAAGGCGACGCAGGCTTACCGTTTGTAAGCCGAGGAGCCGAC
>DAIEHU010000445.1 GCA_027353395.1 Desulfobacteraceae bacterium | reverse complement strand
CGGGCCCTGGCGGAGGAGGATCCCGCGGCCTTCTGGGCGGAGAAGGCCAAGGCCCTGGACTGGGCTGCCCCCTGGACGGAGACGCTGCGCTTCGAGCCGCCGAACCATGCCTGGTTCCTGGGCGGGAAGCTGAACGCCACGGTGAACTGCATCGACCGCCATGTGCACAGCGACCGGCGGAACAAGGCGGCCATCATCTGGGTGGGCGAGGACGGCGAAGAGCGGACCTACACCTACAGCCGGCTCTACCGGGAGATGAACCGCTTCGCCAACACCTTGAAGCGCCTCGGCGTCCGCTCGGGCGACCGCGTCATCCTCTACATGCCCCTGACGCCGGAAGGCATCGTCTCCATGCTGGCCTGCGCCCGCATCGGCGCCATCCACAGCGTGGTCTACGCGGGGATGGGCGTGCAGGCCCTCAAGGCCCGCATCGAGGACGCGGGAGCCAAGGTGGTGGTGTGTTCCGATTTCACCTACCGCCGCGGTAAGGCCATTTCCCTGAAGCCCATCGTGGACGAGGCGGTGCGGGATCTCACCCTCGTCGAGCACATCATCGTCCACCGCCGTGGCTCCCGCCCCGGGGATGCCCCCTTCAAGTTCGAGAGCGAACGCGAGAAGGACTTCTACGACATCCAGCAGGGCCGGGAGATCCACTGCGAGCCGGAGATGGTGGACGCGGAGCAC
>DAIEHU010000444.1 GCA_027353395.1 Desulfobacteraceae bacterium | reverse complement strand
CACCACCTACAATGCCTATCTGGCGATGGACGAGAAGATCACCCTGTTCGACACGGTAAAGGCCAATTTTTACGAGGACCTGTTGTTTCACCTTCGGGAGCTTATTGAGCCCAGCAAGATCGACTACCTCGTGGTCAACCACGTGGAGATGGATCACTCCGGCTGCCTGCCCAAGATCATCGAGCTGGTCAAGCCGGAGAAGGTGTTCTGCTCGCCGATGGGCGAGAAGGCGCTGCTTGAACACTTCCACCGCCCGGACTGGCCCTTGCAGGTGGTCAAGTCGGGCGACAGCATCCGCCTGGGCAAAAAGACGGTCACCTTCCTCGAGACCCGGATGCTGCACTGGCCGGACAGCATGTTCTCCTATATCCCCGAGGACAAGCTCTTGATCTCCAGCGACGCCTTCGGCCAGCACGTCGCCACCGCCGAGCGCTTTGTTGACGAGGTGGAGCTGGGCGAGGTGATGCGCCACGCCGCCAAGTACTACGCCAACATCCTAAACCTCTTCTCCCCCAACGTCCAGAAGCTGCTGGCCCAGGTGGCGGAGCTGAAGCTCGACATCGACATGGTGGCCCCGGATCACGGCCTGATCTGGCGCGGCAACCATCAGGTTATTCTGGAGGCCTACGACCGCTGGAGCCGGCGGGAGACCACCCGCAAGGCCCTGGTGATCTACGACTCGAT
>DAIEHU010000443.1 GCA_027353395.1 Desulfobacteraceae bacterium | reverse complement strand
AAGGCCATGACCTCTCAGTTACAGACAATTAGGATTTTAATAATAGGACAAAAAATCCAAAAAACAAGCTGACGGGCTTGGATCTACAAACAACGCCTGTAAAAAATCGAAATCCGGGTGGCTTATGCAAAAAAATTCAGATGCAGAGCGCAGAAATCCCTGGATAATTGGGCAGATATAACAAATATGCCTCAATCGCGAAGGACAGTGTTTAATGCAGAGCGGATTGCCCTTTATGTAACCTTTTTTTTTGTAACAATTTTCAGAAAATAGCAAGGTAAAATTTAATAATTTCGTGAATAATCCAGAGTTAATTTTCAATGGCAATAATTTCAGGAGCTGGCGCAGCATGCGGACTTTTTACGAAGCCGTCATGATTGCAGCTCCATAGAAAATAAAGGTTGCAGCATTGCAACTCAGTGTCGTTCACTGAATTTATATGGACGAAAATCGTACTTTCAGCTACCCTCATCCGCATTCCCGGTGGAAAACGGGAGATTTTTATCTCTTGGTCTGATACAATCAATCCGTTGTGTTTTCAGAAGTCCGATGACTTTTATAATACATTCAACGGGATTATCCCCGTGTCTTCCCTGTATTGAGGCGATATGAACATTCTGAAAGACCGGGCCGGCCTGATTCAAATTCATACGGCAGTGCTGCTGGCTGGAGGGGTGGGGCTTTTCGCCAAGCTGAT
>DAIEHU010000442.1 GCA_027353395.1 Desulfobacteraceae bacterium | reverse complement strand
AAGGGGTCATTCAGCGGGTTGGCGGCAGGCAGGATATCCCCGTTGACATCAGGACACTCTGCGCCACCAACGTTGATATCGCCCGGGCGATCAGAGAGGGCCATTTTCGTGAGGATCTGTATTACCGGATCAGTGTCATCACGATACATCTGCCCCCGTTGCGGGAGCGGGGCGATGATATCCTGATGCTGGCCAATTATTTTCTGAGGATGTTCAAGGAGGAGTACCGGAAAAAGGTGCGCCGCTTCAGTTCGGCATCAATGGACTTTCTCAAAAGTTACGAGTGGCCGGGAAATGTGCGGGAACTGCAAAACAGGATTCAGCGTGCGATCCTTTTGAGTGATGCCGCGGCGCTTGAGCCATCAGACCTGGGCTGTAAAGTGGATTTACCGACCCTGGATGAGGACATGCAACCGGTCGTCAGACTGCGTGAGGCCAGGGACAAGGTTGAGCGGGAAATGATTACCGCTGCGATAGATCGCCAGAATGGCAATGTTGTCAAGGCAGCCGAGGAGTTGGGCGTGAGCCGGCCGACTCTCTATGATCTGCTAAAAAAACACAATCTGACACCATTGGGGGGGAGTGGTGAAGGGTGAATCGATAAAGGGGGGCAAAAATGCATGCCCGCTTTCCCGCTTAACCATGTTATAAAGAGTGTAAAGTTTTCCAACAAACAAGAAAAGGCGTTGCCGAAGCAA
>DAIEHU010000441.1 GCA_027353395.1 Desulfobacteraceae bacterium | reverse complement strand
CCTGGGTGGCCGGGAATTTCCAGGCGAGTGCCCAGCGCGGCGCCCTGGCCTTGCTGCCGAGCCGGTCCTGCAGGTCGAAGGAATCGACCTTGACGACCATGCCGTCTATCTCGTAGCCGAGACCATGCCGTTTCGCCTGCAGATCCCGGTAACTGCCGAGGACATCCTGAATGGTCGCGCATCTGCGGGTCAGATTGTTGACCGGCAGGCCCAGCTCGCCCAGGAATTCCAGGAGTTCGGATTGTGTTGCACAGCCGGTGACAGCCGGATCGGAGACCCCATAGACAAAAAACCTCAGAGGACGGGCGGCGGTGACGGCCGGGTCAAGCTGCCGCAGGGAGCCGGCGGCGGCATTGCGGGGATTGGCGAAGGCGGATCTGCCGGCACGGGTCTGCTCTTCATTCAGCCGGGCAAAGCCGTCCTTATCCATAAAGATCTCGCCGCGCACCTCCAGGAGACCCTTGACCGGTCTTTTCAGGCGCAGGGGCAGGATGGGGATGGTGCGCAGCTGGGCGCTTATGTCCTCGCCGATGATCCCGTCGCCCCGGGTCGACCCCTGGATCAGGACACCGTCCTCAAAGACCAGCTCGACGGCCAGACCATCCAGCTTCGGCTCGGTGACATAAGGAATCGGAGTGGTCCGATTCAGGAAGCGGAGCAGCCTCTCCTCGAAGGCGAGAAGGTCGTCATCGCTAAACCCGTTTTCCAGGCTGAGCATCGGTGTCCGGTGCTCGACCTGG
>DAIEHU010000440.1 GCA_027353395.1 Desulfobacteraceae bacterium | reverse complement strand
GCCGATCTCCAGCCGCCGCTTCTCCCGATAAGGCAGCACGTGCACCGGCACGTCGGCGCGATGCGTCAGGCCGACCGTCTCCATCGCCGAGGCCACCTGCCGCTCCACCGGGGCGATCGAATCGGCGGCGCGCCACAGATCGGCGCGGAACGTGCCGCGCGCGCGCGCCAGCGCGGCGATGCGGAGATTCTCGGTCACCGTGAGGTCGAGGAACAACTGGTTGAGCTGATTGCTCTTGCCGATGCCAAGCTGCGCCGTGCGGGTGGGGCCGAAGCCGGTGACCCGCCGGCCGAACAGCCGCACCTCGCCGCCGGTGGGCGAAACCTCGTCGGTCAGCATCTTGAACAGGGTGGATTTCCCGGCCCCGTTCGGCCCGATCACCGCGTGGATCGAGCCGGTGCGCACGTCGAAGGACACGCCTTCGACCGCGTGCAGCCCGCCGTAGAACTTGGACAGGCCGATCGCCCGCAGCGCCGGCGCGTCCGCGCGCGCCACCACCAGCGGCGCCTGCATCGGCAGCGCGGGGGCTTCGGTGGGCATCACCGCGGCCTCTCCGGTCTCCTCCGGCACGCCGGCTTCCGCCGCGGCCAGGCGGCGGCGGGAGAACGCCCAGCGGATCTCCCCGGCGATGCCGCGCTTCAGCGCGACCACCAGGGCGACGAAGATCAATCCCAGGATCAGCTTCCACAGCGCGCCGACATGCGGGATCTGTTGCAGATTGTCGCGCAGCCAGAGCCAGATCGTCGCCCCCAGCAGCGGCCCGATCAGGGTGCCGACGCCGCCGATGACGGTCT